>NZ_JBNFOF010000030.1:0-20583 GCF_057364645.1 Janibacter sp. CFPM2_SD2 | reverse complement strand
GACCGGCCGCGGGCGGGCACGAGGAGACGCAGAGCGGCGCCGAGACCGGACAGGGGGTTCCGGTCCCGACGCCGCCGGGGGTGTCCGGCGTCAGGGACGCCGGACGGTCTGTGGGCCTCAGGCCTGCTTGATGGCCGAGAGGTCGAGGGTGAGCGTGATCTTCTTCGAGACGAGGACGCCGCCGGTCTCGAGCGCGGCGTTCCAGGTCAGGCCGAAGTCCTCACGGTCGACGTCGGTGCGGGCGGTGAAGCCGGCGCGGACGTTGCCGAAGGGGTCCTGTGCGGTGCCCTCGTACTCGGCGGCCAGCTCGACCTGGCGGGTGACGCCCTTGATGGTCAGGTCGCCGACGAGGGTGAACTCCTCGCCCTTGACGTCCTTGATGCCCGTGCTGGCGAAGGTGATGACCGGGTTGTTCTCGACGTCGAAGAAGTCGGCCGACTTCAGGTGGCCGTCGCGGTCGGCGGAGCCGGTGTCGATCGAGGCGACCTGCATCGTGGCGTTCGCGGTCGAGGCGGCGAAGTCGTCGGCGACGGTGATCGTGCCCTCGAGCTCACGGAAGTAGCCGCGGACCTTGGTGACCATCGCGTGGCGGGCGACGAAGCCGACCTCGGAGTGGCTGGCGTCGAGGACGTACGTGCCGGCGGCCAGGTCGGCGAGGGGGGTGATGGCGGTGGGCTCGGTCATGTCTGCTCCTTGGCGATCGGGGTGGTCTCTTGGTGCACCACCTACATTAGGGGCAAATGATTGTCGTGTCAACTATTGGTTTTTCAACGACATGCACACGCTAGGCCCCCAGCGGTTGAAGCGCGCGGGCTGACGTGTTTGGCTGGTCGCACGGCCCGTCACCGGGCAACCCGACACGAAGGAGAACACCATGGGGTTCGACGATCTGAAGGGCAAGGCGACCGACGCGCTGGGCGACAACAGCGACAAGGTCGAGCAGGTGAGCGACCAGGGCCTCGACAAGGCCGGCGAGTTCGCTGAGGGCAAGGGTGCCAGCTCCGAACACGCCGACAAGGGGAAGGACTTCCTCGACGGCAAGATCGGCGAGTGAGACTGCCTCACTGACATCGCGAAGGGGGTGGGTCACCAGACGGTGACCCACCCCCTTGTCGTGCCCCGGGTGGTGCGGTGGCGCCCTCAGGCCCCGCAGGCCGGGCCGGCGGTCTCCACGGGTGCCGGGGCGCCGATGCCCGGCAGGCCCAGACTCACCGCGGGCTTGGAGACGGTGCCCGCGGCCGCGCCCTCCTGCAGCGCCGCCCAGGCATCGCCGCCCGGCGTGCGGCGCACGCTGAACGACCCCGCCCTCGATCGCCGAGTCGGCGACGAGGTGGTGCGGGGCGCCGTACGTGACGCCGACGGTGACCATGTCACCGGGACGCGGACGCTCGGCCCCGGGCAGGTCCTCGGGCAGGGCGAAGTGGACGAGGCGGTTGTCGGGGGCCCGACCGCTCAAGCGCGCGGTCTCGCGGTCCTTGCGCCCCTCCCCCGTCGCGACGAGGACCTCGAGCTCGCGGCCCTCCTGCTCGCGGTTGCCCGCCCACGAGATCTCGTCCTGCAGTGCGACGAGCCGCTCGTAGCGTTCCTGGACGACCGCCTTGTGCACCTGGTCGGGCATCGTCGCCGCCGGCGTGCCGGGCCGGATCGAGTACTGGAAGGTGAAGGCGGAGCTGAAGCGCGACTCGCGCACGACCCGCAGCGTCTCCTCGAAGTCGTCGTCCGTCTCCCCGGGGAAGCCGACGATGATGTCGGTCGTGATCGCCGCGTCGGGGATGCGGTCGCGGACGCGCTCGATGATCCCGAGGAAGCGCTCGGAGCGGTAGCTGCGGCGCATCGCCTTGAGCACGCGGTCGGATCCGGACTGCAGCGGCATGTGCAGGCTCGGCATGACATTGGGCGTCTCGGCCATCGCGTCGATGACGTCGTCGGTGAAGGCGGCGGGGTGCGGGCTGGTGAAGCGCACCCGCTCCAGCCCCTCGATGTCGCCACAAGCGCGCAGCAGCTTGCCGAAGGCGAGCCGGTCGCCGAACTCGACGCCGTAGCTGTTGACGTTCTGCCCGAGCAGGGTCACCTCGACGACGCCCTGGGCGACGAGGGCCTCGAGCTCGGCGAGGATCTCGCCGGGACGGCGGTCCTTCTCTTTGCCACGCAGCGCGGGGACGATGCAGAAGGTGCAGGTGTTGTTGCAGCCGACCGAGATCGACGTCCAGCCCGAGTAGGCCGAGTCGCGGCGGGTGGGCAGCGTCGAGGGGAAGGTCTCGAGCGACTCGAGGATCTCGACCTGCGCCTCCTCGTTGTGCCGGGCGCGGTCGAGCAGCGCGGGCAGGCTGCCGATGTTGTGCGTGCCGAAGACGACGTCGACCCACGGGGCGCGCTCGACGATCGTCGCGCGGTCCTTCTGCGCCATGCAGCCGCCGACGGCGATCTGCAGGTCGGGGTTGCGCTGCTTGAGCGGACGCAGCTGCCCGAGGTTGCCGTAGAGCTTGTTGTCGGCATTTTCGCGGACGGCGCAGGTGTTGAAGACGACGACGTCGGCGACCTCCCCGCGCTCGTCGGCGGGCAGGCTCGCGCGGTCGACGTAGCCGGCGGTCTCGAGGAGGCCGGCGAGTCGCTCGGAGTCGTGAACGTTCATCTGGCACCCGTGGGTGCGCACGTCGTAGGTCTTGGGTGCAGCACTCATGTCAGTCGAAGGGTAGTCGCCCGCCAGAGCAAGCAGTAACGCAAACCCTCCACACTGGCGTCCAGGTGACGTTGCTCAGATAACATGCTGACACCATGAGCACCGCAGACCAGGACCAGGACCCGGCCGATCTGGTCGTGCTGCTTGCCGACGACGCGCGGCCCGTGGGGACCGCCCCTCGGGCCGACGTGCACACAGACCGCACGCCGCTCCACCTCGCCTTCTCGTGCCACGTCACCGACGGCACCGGCCGCCTCCTCCTCACCCGACGCGCCCTCAGCAAGCGGACCTGGCCGGGGGTCTGGACGAACGCCTTCTGCGGGCACCCTCGCCCGGGCGAGGATCCCCTGGACGCGGTACACCGCTACGCCGAGCACGAGCTCGGGCTCCGGCTGGACCACCTCGAGCCCCTGCTCCCAGATTTCCGTTACCGAGCGGTCGACGCCTCGGGCATCGTCGAGCACGAGGTCTGTCCTGTCTGGCTCGCCCAGACGACATCGGACCCGAGCCTCAACCGAGACGAGGCCGTCGAGGCCCGATGGGTGACGCCGCACGAGCTGAGGACGACGGCCGAGGTCGCGCCGTGGGCGCTCAGCCCGTGGCTCGTCCTCCAGCTCGACGAGCTGCCTGCTGGCCGAAGCGCCCTCGACCAGGTCGGCCAGGCCGTATGACGTCGGCACCCCGTCACGCCGAGCCCACCTCTGTGACCGCATCGCCGGCAGCGGCCGTGTCGGCGGATGAGCTCAGCGACGCTCAGGTCCTGCGGGACGCCGTGGCCGCGGCAGGCAGCGGCGGCAAGCGCTTCCGCCCTCGTCTCGTCCGTTCGGTCCACGACTTGCTCGGCGGTGACGCCGGCCCGGCCGTCGACCAGGTCGCCGACGCCGTGGAGATGCTGCACACCGCCTTCATCGTCCACGACGACGTCATCGACGGCGACGACCTCCGACGGGGTGCGCCGAGCACGCCTGGCCGCTTCCACGCCGACGCGCTCAGAGTCGGCGCCCCGGCGGCTGCGGCCCGCTCCTACGCCACCGCCGGCGCGATCCTCACCGGGGACCTGGCGCTCGGCGCGGCCATGCGGGCCGTGGCCTCGGCGCCCGTGCCACGTGAGCGGATGCTCCAGCTTCTCGACCTCTTCGACCACACCCTGGCGGTCTCGGCCGCAGGAGAGCTGGCGGACGTCCGCCTCTCGCTCGGTTCCGAGGAACCGACGCTGCAGGAAGCGCTGAGCGTCGCCGAGCACAAGACCGCGGTGTACTCCTTCAGCCTGCCGATGCAGTGCGGCGCCGTGCTCGCCGGCTCCCCGGACCGGCTCGTCGACGGCCTCGGCCGCATCGGGCGGCACCTCGGCCTGGCCTACCAGCTGGTCGACGACCTCACCGCCGTCTTCGGCACGCCGGCCCAGACCGGCAGGCCCGGCATCGCCGGTGACCTGCGCGAGGGCAAGCGCACACCGCTCGTCGTCCACGCACGCACCACCTCGGCATGGCCTGTCCTGGAGCGCCATCTCGGTGATCCCGACCTCGACGAGCAGGGCGTCGAGCACGTCCGGGCCGCCCTCACGACTGCCGGATCACGCTCCTTCGTCGACGACCTCGCCACGCAGCAGCTGCGCGAGGCGACCACGCTCGCCGAGGACCTGAGCCTCCCACCCGAGCTCGTGACGTGGGTGGGCGAGGTCGCGGGCTCCCTCGAGGGCGGCGTGGCATGACACCGGCCCGACATCAGCGCGACGAGGCCCCACCCCACGTCCGCTACGACGCGACCGCCCAGGCCGCGGCCGAGCTCGTCATCGCCCGGTACTCGACCTCCTTCGGTGCGGCGAGCAAGCTGCTCGCCGAGCCCGTCCGGGCGCGCGTGCGCAGCATCTACGCCCTCGTCCGGGTCGCCGACGAGATCGTCGATGCTCCCCGCCCCGACGTTGCCACCGACGAGCAGCGCGCTGTGCTCGACCATCTCGAGCGCGAGGTGAGCGTCGCGCTCGACCGCGGCCTGAGCTCTGACCTGGTCGTCCATGCCTTCGCCCGGACAGCGCGAGCATGCGGGATCGGCATGGACCTCATCGAGCCCTTCTTCGCCTCGATGCGCACCGACCTCACTCGCACCACCCACGACGAGGCAAGCTTCGCGAGGTACGTCTACGGCTCGGCCGAGGTCGTCGGTCTCATGTGCCTGCGCGCCTTCCTCGCCGACGAACCCGACGCCCAGGCCAAATACGACCGGCTCGCCCCGGGGGCTCGACGCCTCGGGGCCGCCTTCCAGAAGGTGAACTTCTTGCGAGACATCGCCGCCGACCGCGACGAGCTCGGTCGCCGCTACTTCCCGGGCGTCGACCCGCACCGCATCGACGACGCCGACCGTGACCGGCTCCTCGACGACCTTGACAACGACCTCGTGATTGCCGCCAACGCGGTCGAGGAGCTGCCCCCGAGCAGCCGGCGTGCCGTCCGCGTGGCGCACCGGCTCTTCGCCGAGCTGTCCGGCCGACTGCGCGAGACCCCCCGTGGAGCGGCTGCGCCACGAGCGGGTCCGGGTCCCGGGCCCCCGCAAGGCCGCGATCGTGCTCGACAGCGTCGTTCGAGGCCGACGATGAGGCCCCTGCCCTGGACCGGTCGGACCAGCCAGCCCCGCGAGCCCGGGACCGTCTGCGTCATCGGTGGCGGGGTGAGCGGTCTGGCCACATCAGCGCTGCTCGCCGCCGACGGCTGGCAGGTGGATCTCGTCGAGCGCTCGGAGCGGCCCGGCGGCCGGGCGGGGCTGTGGGAGCACGACGGCTACCGGTTCGATACCGGGCCGTCGTGGTACCTCATGCCCGAGGTCTTCGCCCACTTCTTCGAGATGCTCGGTACCTCCGTCGACGCCGAGCTCGACCTCGTCCGGCTCGACCCGGGCTACCGGGTCTTCTTCGAGCATGACGAGGAGCCGGTCGACGTGCGGGCGACCCGTGCGGCCAACGAGGCGCTGTTCGAGTCCCTCGAGCCCGGTGCTGGGTCGGCACTGTCGGACTACCTCGACTCCGCGCGCCACGTGTACGAGCTCGCCGTCGACCGCTTCCTCTACACGAGCTTCGACTCCAGCGGCTCGCTGCTCAACGCCGACGTGCTGCGCAACGGGCCCCGCCTCTCGAGCCTGCTGACTCGTTCACTCGAGTCCCACATCGCCACCCGCTTCGACGACGCACGGCTGCGTCAGATCCTCGGCTACCCCGCCGTCTTCCTCGGCACCTCGCCAGACCGCGCCCCGAGCATGTACCACCTCATGAGCTGGATGGACCTCGCTGAGGGCGTGCTCTACCCGGCAGGGGGCTTCACGACGATCGTCGACGCCCTCGTGCGGGTGGCCGAGCGCCACGGCGTCCGGGTGAGGACGAGCACGACCGCGACCGCCATCCGCACGACTGCCGCGCGCGGTCAGCGTGCCCGCGTGATCGGCGTCGACGTCACCGGCCCGGACGGGGAGACCCAGGAGATCCCGTGCGATGCCGTGGTCGGGGCGGCCGACCTGCACCATGTCGAGACCGCGCTGCTCCCCGAGCACCTCCAGACCTACCCGCAGTCGTGGTGGGAGCAGGTCGACCCGGGCCGGGGTGTGGCTCGCGATGCTCGGCGTCGACGTCGAGCTGCCGCAGCTCGCCCACCACTCACTCTTCTTCACCACCGACTGGCGGGGCAACTTCGACGACATCCTCGGCCCTGAGCCCCGGGTGCCCGACCCGGCCTCGATCTACGTGTGCCGGCCGTCGGCGAGCGACAGCACCGTCGCCCCCGCCAGCAAGGAGAACCTCTTCGTCCTCGTCCCTGTCCCCGCAGACCCCACGATCGGCCGGGGCGGCACGGACGGCGCCGGTGACCCCGTGGTGGAGCGAACCGTGGACGCGGCCATCGATCAGATCGCTGCGTGGGCAGGCGTGCCGGACCTTGCCGAGCGCGTCGAGGTCCGGCGCACCGTCGGGCCGGAGGACTTCGTGCGGGACCTGTCGTCCTTCTCCGGGAGCATGCTCGGACCGGGACATGTCCTGCGCCAGAGCGCCTTCTTCCGCGCGGACAACGTCTCGAAGAAGGTCGACGGGCTCTACTACGCGGGCTACTCGACCCGCCCCGGCATCGGGCTGCCGATGTGCCTCATCAGCGCCGAGCTCGTGCTCAAGCGGCTGAGGGGCGATACCTCGAGCGGGCCGAGCGTCACCCCGACCGGCGATGTCGAGGTGGGCTGAGTGGGTCTGCTCTACCTCGGCTTCGTCGTGGTCTCCACGGTCTGCATGGGTCTCGTCGACCACCGGTGGCGCCTCGCCCTCTTCGACCGGCCCGCCCGCACCCTCGCCGTCGTCGCAGCAGGCTCATTGCTCTTCCTCGTGTGGGACCTCGTGGCGATCGAGTCGGGCATGTACGTGCGTGGCGAGTCGCCCGCGATGACCGGCATCGAGCTGCTGCCCGAGCTCCCCGTCGAGGAGATCTTCTTCATCGTCTTCCTCAGCTACCTCACGTGCGTGCTCCACGGGCTCTTCTCGAGCCTGATCCCCCGCGGCGAGGTGACCTCATGACCTACGCCGGCCTGGCCGTCTGCTTCCTCGCCGCCGCGGCGCTCGTCCTCGTCGCCGCCGCCGTGCTGCGCCGACCCGACCGGCGCTGGTGGCTCGCGACCGCTGCGACGGCGCTGGCGCTCGTCCTGCTCACCGTGATCTTCGACAACCTCATGATCGCCGCCGACCTCTTCCGCTTCGACGAGGCCCAGCTCTCCGGCATCCGCATCGGCCTCGCACCGCTCGAAGACCTCGCGTGGCCGGTCGCGGCCGCTGCCACCCTGCCCGCGCTCACGCTCCTGCTCGATCTCGACCACCCACGAGCCACCCGCGGAGCCCGGCGATGAGCGCCGCAGCGCAGCAGCGGTCGGCTCCGTCCTCTCCCTTCGCCCACGTCCTCGCGGCCTCCCGGCCGCTGTCGTGGGTCAACACGGCCTACCCCTTCGCCGTCGCCTACCTGCTCGCCGGAGGGCGGGTGGACCTCGCCTGGGTCGTCGGGACGCTGTGGTGCCTCGTGCCCTACAACCTGCTCATGTACGGGGTGAACGATGTCTTCGACTACGAGTCGGACATCCGCAACCCCCGCAAGGGAGGAGTCGAAGGGGTCGTCCTCGATCGTGGCCTGCACCGGGCCACCCTGTTGTCGGTGGTGGTGTCGAACCTCCCCTTCGTCGTCGCGCTTGTCCTCCTCGGCGATCTCCGCTCGACCCTCGTCCTCGCGGTGAGCGTCTTCGCACTCGTCGCGTACTCAGTCCCAGGGCTGCGATTCAAGGAGCGGCCCTTCCTCGACTCGCTGACGTCGAGCACCCACTTCGTCAGCCCTGCCGTCCTCGGCATCGCGCTGGCCGGTGGTTCCTTCGACCCGGTCACCCTCGCCGCGCTCGCCGGGTTCTTCGCCTGGGGGGTCGGGTCGCACGCCTTCGGCGCGGTGCAGGACATCGAGGCCGACCGGGCAGGCGGCATCGCTTCGATCGGCACCGTCCTGGGGGCGCGGCGCACGACCGGCTTCGCCCTGCTCGCCTACCTCGTCAGCGGGCTGCTCCTGCTGGCCCTGCCCTGGCCGAGCACGCTCGCTGCGGCCCTCGTCCTGCCCTACCTCGCCAACGTCGTGCCGTACCTACGGCTCGACGAGGCCGAGTGCGAGCGTGCGCACGCAGGCTGGCGACGCTTCCTCTGGCTCAACTATCTCACCGGTTTCCTGCTCATCCAGCTGATCATCGTCGCGAGATCGGCCTGCCCGGTCGCTGACCTCGAGACGCGCCCGCTCGATGCGGTCGCGCCACCGCAGCCACGGCGGGTGCACCTGCCAGTTGAGCTCGAGGGTCCGCACAGCCCGTGCGAAGCGCCGACGCACCTGCGCGGCCCCACGCAGCGACCGGGCCGAGACCCCGACGTGCAGGCCGCGCGCCAGCCGAACCCTTCGGCCCGGCCCGAGGACGAAGGCGAGGTCCATGTCGTCGTGCACCTCGGGATCCTCGCGGTGCACCTCGTGGCGGACGGCGAGCCAGGTGCTGCGGCGAACGGCCATGCTCGAGCCCCACAGCGCGGTCTGGCCGAGCGCGAGGTGGCTCAGGACGTAGTACGCACCGAGGTACAGCGCAGCCACCGGCGGCCCGAGTGGGCGGGGCAGGTCGTAGAAGGTGCCGGTGCCGGTCACGGCGCTCACCGCAGGGTCGGCCATGGCCCGGGCGACCCCCTCGACCCAGCCCGGGCCGGGACGGGAGTCGGCGTCGAGACGGGCGATCACCTCGCCGCGGGCAGCGTCGTAGCCGGTTGCCGCAGCAGGGGGGATGCCGACCCGTGGCTCGTGCATCACCGTCGCTCCGTGCGCCCGTGCGACTGCTGCCGTGTCGTCGCGGGATCCGTTGTCGACGACGACGATCTCGAGCGGCGGCACGTGCTGGCGGGCGAGCAAGGTCAGACAGGTGCGCAGGGCCACGGCGTCGTCGCGAGCCGGGATGACGACGGAGACGCTCGGCAGGCCGTGCCCGGCGGGTGCTCTCATCCTGACCCCTCGGGCTCAGGTCTGCTCAGGGCGAGCAGGACCGCGGCCACGACCGCCCCGACCACCCCGGCCCCGAGATCGCCGAGCGTGTCCTCGTACCCCACCTGGATGCGGTCGTCGAGGACGGTGTGCCCGAACCACTCACCCATCTCCCAGAGGAGGGCGAGGGTCGTGGCCAGGGTGCTGCTCACGACGACGACCCCCAGCCGAGTCATGCCCTCACCGAAGAGCCCGAGCCGCTCGAGCGCGGCGTAGCCGATCGCGCCGACGAGGCCGGTCAGTGCGGCATGCACGACGACATCGAGCCAGCTGACGGCGAGGTACCAGTCGAGCATCGCGGCCCAGGCGCCGACGAGGATCGTCGCGCAGTAGGAGAGATCGAGCGGCGCGGGGGTCCCCAGGGCGCGGGGGATCATCGAGCCCCCGAGCACGAGCATGAAGAGCGCGAAGCCGATGAATCCCCAGCCGAGCGTGCCGAGCACCACGCTCAGGGCCGCCGCGAGGCGCAGGAGATCCGTGGCGACCGGGCGGAGCGAGTCCCGCTGGCTCTGCCGTCGCGGCGCAGTCAGGGGCAACCCGCCGACCCTCAGCTGACCCGGGTGAAGGTGATCTCGACGTCGAGCTCGGAGAGCTCGGGTCCGGCGTACATCCCCCGGAAGGGCGCGACGTCGTCGTAGTCGCGCCGCGGCCGACGACGACGTGGTCGAGCCCCACGGGCGCGAGGTTCGTCGGGTCGTAGGGCATCCACGCGCCGTCCCAGATCTCGATCCAGGCGTGCGACTCGCCGGCGCAAGACCGCCCGCGCTCGAGGTCGGGCTCGCTCGCGACGTAGCCGGAGACGTACCGGGAGGGGATGCCGATGCAGCGCAGCGCAGCGAGGGTGACGTGCGCGAAGTCCTGGCACACGCCCTGCCCCTTGGACCAGGCGTCCTCGGCGGTGTCGGAGACCTCCGTGACGCCCTTGGCGTAGCTCATCCGCTCGTGGACCTGCGTCGAGATCGCCTGGGCAGCAGCCCGTGGGGTCGGCTCGTCGCGAGCCGCCTGCGCGATCTTCGTCAGCTCCTCGGTGGTCGTCGTGCGCGGGGTCGCGGTGATGAGCTCGCTCAGCAGGTCACGGGTCTGCTCGTTGGCCAGCGCATCCCAGCCGGCGCCGCTCGCCTCCGCGACTGTCTCCGCGCGCTCGACGGTCGACATCGCCTCGATCTCGAGGGTGTCGTGCGCGCCCTGGGACTCGACTGCCATGACCTGGGTGCCCCAGTGGTCGGTGTAGACGTTGCTCCACGAGTGCGGGCGTACCCGGATCCGCGCCTCGAGCGTGGTCTGCCCGGGCTCGCTCAGCGGCGTCATCCGCAGCTCGTTGTGCGAGGCGACGACGTCGCCGTCGTAGCGCATGACCGTCCGGTGCACGATGCGGTGCCGTCGGGTACTCACAGGATCTCCCCCGTCCACTCCTGGACCGGGCCCGACATGAAGTAGCGGGCCCCGATCGCGTCCGATGCCTGGGTGACCGACTCTTGGACCAGACCCATCATCGCGGGCAGGTCGTCCAGGACGTCGTCCGGGTCGGCGTACTCGAGCTGGGTGCGGGTCTGGCCGAGGATGCGGCGGGCCTCGTCGGAGAAGCCCACTCGGTCGGTGTCCGGCGAGAGGGTCGTCAGCCGGTCCTCGGCCTCACGCAGGGACGCGAGGACCGAGCGCGGGAAGCGACGGTCCAGCGAGAGGAAGGCCGCAGCGGTGCGGTCGGTGATAACACCCCGCATGGTGCGCAGCATCGCCTGCTGGGCACCGCAGCTCGCCAGGACGATGCCCCAGTTCGGGCCGCCGTCGATCGCGCCGGTCGCCACGATCCGAGCCGTCATATCGGCACGCTCGAGCGACCGCCCGAGGCTGAGGAAGTCCCACGCCTCGTCGTGGCTCATCGTCGAGTCGGCGATGCCGGCGACGAGGGCGGCACGCTCGGTGACCCAGCCGAGGTGCTGCTGGGTCGCGGTCTGCGCCCCGAGGCCGTTCCACCGGTGCCAGGAGGTGTTGATGACCTCCCACAGCTCGGTAGAGAGGGTCTCCCGGGCCCGGCGGGCATTCTCCCGCGCGGCCAGCCACGAGCCGGAGATGGCGCTCGGGTTGTCCGCGTCGAAGACGAGCCGGCTGGCCACGTCGGCGTAGGTGACATCGGGGCTGACGTCGTCGAGGCCCATGATCCCGCCGAGAAGCATCCACGAGGTGTAGTTCACGTCCTGCCCCGGGTCCTCGATGAGCGAGAGCCGCAGCACGTCGACCATGCGCGCGGTGCCGTCGGCGCGCTCGATGTACCGGCCGATCCAGAAGAGCGAGTCCGCGATCCGGCTGAGCATCAGGCCTCCTCCCCTGCCGTCGAGTCATGGTCCGGGCCCGCCTGCGGTGGCGAGGTGTCCCCCGGCTCGGTCTCGGAGTCGAGCAGCTCGGTGGGCGGCGCGCTGTCGTCGCTCGGCATCGGACGGTTCGTGCCGAGGAGGATGACCTCATCGCCACTCGTCGGGACCTTGGCGTAGCGGCCGGCGAGCACCCACGTGTCCTTCGAGCCACCGCCCTGGCTGGAGTTGACGACGAGTTGCCCCTCGGGCAGCGCGACG
Organism: Janibacter sp. CFPM2_SD2; assembly: GCF_057364645.1. Classification (NCBI taxonomy): domain Bacteria; kingdom Bacillati; phylum Actinomycetota; class Actinomycetes; order Micrococcales; family Intrasporangiaceae; genus Janibacter; species Janibacter sp. CFPM2_SD2. The sequence continues at coordinate 8,770 of NZ_JBNFOF010000030.1, read as the reverse complement.
CGGGTCAGCCCGCCGGGCAGCACCGTCACCTGGTCCCCGTCGTTGACGGCGAAGGGGCGCAGGTCGACGTGCCGAGGGCGCAGCTGCCCGTCGATGAGCGTCGGCACGGTGGAGAGCTGGACGACGGGCTGGGCGATCCAGCCCCGCGGGTCCCGCTCGAGGTTGGCGCGCAGCTCGTCGAGCTCCTCGCCGCTCGCCTTCGGGCCGATGATCAGTCCCTTGCCGCCTGAGCCGTCGACCGGCTTGACGACCATCTCGTCGAGGCGGGAGAGGACCTCTTGGAGGGCCTCGGGCTCGTTGCAGCGGTAGGTGTCGACACCGTGGAGGATCGGCTCCTCGTCGAGGTAGTAGCGGATGAGGTCAGGCACGTACGAGTAGACGAGCTTGTCGTCGGCGACGCCGTTGCCGATGGCGTTGGCCAAGGTGACCCGACCCGCCCGGACGGCGGAGATGAGACCGGTCACCCCGAGCATCGAGTCGCGACGGAAGTGCACCGGGTCGAGGAAGTCGTCGTCCACCCGCCGGTAGATGACGTCGACCCGCTCCTCGCCGCGCGTCGTGCGCATCCGGACCTCGCCGCCGCGGACGACAAGGTCACGACCCTCGACGAGCTCGACACCCATCATCCGCGCGAGGAGCGTGTGCTCGAAGTACGCGCTGTTGTAGACGCCGGGGGTGAGCACCACGACGGTCGGGTCGGTGCGGCCCTCGGGAGCAGCCGCACGGAGCGCGTCGAGCAGGATGCGCGGGTAGTGGTGGACCGGGCGGATCCGCATCGTCGCGAAGGCCTCGGGGAAGACGTTGGCCATGGCCCGCCGGTTTGCGATGACGTAGGAGACGCCGGAAGGCACCCGGACGTTGTCCTCGAGGACGCGGAAGTCGCCCTGCTCGTCGCGGATGAGGTCGATGCCCGAGACATGGGCCCGGACGCCGTTGGCGGGGCGCAGACCGGCCACGGCGCGGTGGAAGTGGCTCGAGGTCGCGATGAGCCGCCACGGGATGATGCCGTCCTCGACGGCCCGTGGCATAGCCCCTTCGCGTGAGTAGATGTCGTCGAGGAAGGACTCGAGGGCGAGCACCCGCTGGGCGACTCCGCGCTCGACGGTCTGCCAGCTCTCCGCGTCGATGACGCGCGGCACGGCGTCGAGCGGGAAGGGGCGCTCCTCCCCGGCGTGGTCGAAGGTCACGCCCTGGTCGAGGAACATCCGGGCGAGCGCGTCGGCGCGCTCCTTGAGGCTGTCCGGGTCCATCGCGCGCAGCGTGTGGTGGATCGGCTTGTACGGAGCGCGGGGCTCTCCGGATCCGTGGTCGAACATCTCGTCCCACGCGTCCCCGGTCGGGTAGTCGTCGAACATGCTCGGCCCCTCGGCGGTCGCGGGGGTCCCCCGGCCCTGAGACTGTCGTTGTACCTGGGTCACCCCCACACCATAGGGCCCCGACGTTGCCGCGATGTTTCCCGCCGGAGGCCTCTTTCGGCAGGGCTCTGCGACGATGTCGCTGTGGTGACCATCGACCTCAACGCGGACCTCGGCGAAGGCTTCGGCCGGTGGGCCCTGACAGACGACGAGGGCCTGCTCGACGTCGTGACGAGCGCCAACGTCGCGTGCGGCTTCCACGCTGGGGATGCCGAACGATGCAGCGCGTCGTCGCCCTGTGCGCCGAGCGCGGCGTCGTCGTCGGAGCGCAGGTCTCCTACCGCGATCTCGCGGGCTTCGGCCGTCGCTTCATCGACGTCGACCCCGCCGAGCTGACGGCGGAGGTCGTCTATCAGGTGGGCGCCCTACGCGCCTTCGCCGAGGCTGTCGGGGCCCGCGTCGCCTACGTCAAGCCGCACGGTGCGCTCTACAACGCGGTCGTACACCACGAGGGGCAGACTGCCGCTCTCGTCGAGGCCGTGCGGCCGCTCGGCGACGACCTCGTCGCGCTCGGGCTGCGGGATCGGCTTGGCTGCGTCGTGCCGACGGCGCCCGCGCCGTGCGGGGCGCACCGTCCTCGTCACCCTCGACCCACGCGTGACGACGACGGCGGTAGCCGCTCCCCTGCGCTCAGCCGCCGGCACGCTTGGCCGGCCCACCGGGAGCCCGACGAGCCGGGCCCACGAGATCTCCGTCGTCTACGACGGCGCCGACCTCGCCGTCGTCGTCGAAGCCTGCAATACGTCTGTCGAGGCGGTCGTCGAGCGAGATGTCCGGACGAGGTGGGAGGTCACCTTCCCCGGGCTTCACCTATCTCGCCGGCGCACGCTCACGAGCGCGGAGTGGTCGGTGACGGCAGACGTCGACCGGGTCGGGCGCGGCTGCAGGGACCCACCCTCGCGCGAGCCGTCACCGACGAGCTGCCGAGCGAGGAGGTGGTCCGCGGATCGGTCCAGGTGAGCAGCGACGGGCAGCCGACGCTCTTCCTCAGCGACCACCTGGTGACCGGGGCCTACCCCGTCATCGCCGTGCTCACCGCGGAGTCGTGCGACCGTGCGGCCCAGCTCGTGCCGGGTGCTCGCGTGCGGCTCAGTCGCGCTGGTGCTCCGGCTCGGCGTCGAGCGCCTCGGTGATGACCACTCTGGCGACGTCGTGGCCGTAGCCCTTGCGGGCGAGCATGCCGGCCAGCCGGCGGGTCTGGACGGCGCGGTCCAGGCCGTGCATCGAGCGCAGCTTCTTGGCGACGAGCTCGTGCGCGCGAGCCCGCTCGTCCTCCGGGTCAACCTCGTCGAGGAGTGACTGCGCGAGCTCGTCGTCGACGCCCTTGGCCCGCAGCTCGTGCGAGATCGCCCGTCGAGCCAGCCCGCGGCCGGCCTGCTTGGACCGGATGAAGGCCTGCGCGTAGGCCTCGTCGTCGACGAGCCCGACCTCCTCGAAGCGGTCGAGCACCTCGCGGGCGACCTCGGGCGGGCAGCCCTTGCGGGTCAGCGCCTCCTGCAGCTGCTTGCGGCTCTTGGGCGCACCGGTCAGCTGACGCAGGACGACTGCTCGGGCGACTGCGTGCGGGTCGGCGTCGGAATCGCCCTGCGGGCCCTGTGGGTCGGGGCGGGGCGGCTCACCTGCACGCTCCTCGATGGCGGAGACCGCCGCGCGCAGGCCCTCGAGTCGCTCGTGGGTGCGCGCGGCGGTCGGCCGGTCGTGCTCGCTCATGGGATGGGACCTGATCAGAAGTCGACCGGGACCTCGGCCGGCGTCTCCTCCTCGGCCTCGGGCTGGACCCCGATGCCGAGCTTGGTCTTGATCTTGGTCTCGATCTCCTCGCCGAGCTGCGGGTTGTCCTTGAGGAACTTGCGGGCATTTTCCTTGCCCTGGCCCAGTTGATCGCCCTCGTAGGTGTACCAGGCACCGGCCTTGCGGATGAAGCCGTGCTCGACACCCATGTCGATGAGCCCACCCTCGCGGGAGATGCCCTGCCCGTAGAGGATGTCGAACTCGGCCTGCTTGAAGGGCGGGGAGACCTTGTTCTTGACGACCTTGACGCGGGTGCGGTTGCCGACCGGGTCGGTGCCGTCCTTGAGCGTCTCGATGCGTCGCACGTCGAGCCGGACCGAGGCGTAGAACTTCAGCGCCTTGCCACCGGTGGTCGTCTCGGGCGAGCCGAACATGACGCCGATCTTCTCCCGGAGCTGGTTGATGAAGATCGCCGTCGTACCGGAGCTGTTGAGCGCACCGGTGATCTTGCGCAGCGCCTGGCTCATCAGCCGGGCCTGCAGACCCACGTGGCTGTCACCCATCTCGCCCTCGATCTCGGCGCGCGGCACGAGCGCCGCGACGGAGTCGATGACGATGATGTCGAGCGCACCCGAGCGGATGAGCATGTCGGCGATCTCGAGCGCCTGCTCACCGGTGTCGGGCTGGCTGACGAGGAGGGCGTCGGTGTCGACACCGAGCTTCTTGGCGTACTCGGGGTCGAGCGCGTGCTCGGCGTCGATGAAGGCGGCGATGCCGCCGGCGCGCTGGGCGTTGGCCACGGCGTGCAGGGCCACGGTCGTCTTACCGGAGGACTCCGGGCCGTAGACCTCGACGACCCGGCCGCGGGGCAGGCCGCCGATGCCGAGGGCCACGTCGAGCGCGATCGCACCGGTCGGGATGACCGCGATGGGCGGGCGCACGTCGTCGCCCAGGCGCATCACCGCACCCTTGCCGTGCTGCTTCTCGATCTGGCCCATGACGTTGTCGAGGGACTTGAGCTTTTGCTCGTGGAGCTTGCTGTCGATGGCGGTGACCTCAGCCATGCCACACCTTCCTTGTCGTCGTGTCGGGCGCGTCCACCGGCGACCAGGTCCACACGGTCGGACGTGTCGTGCGCTCTGGTCAGACGCTAGGGGCCGCCACCGACAACGGTCCGCAGCTGCCGTGGGGCTGTGGACGCCGGTGCTGTCGGTCGGGCACCTGTGGACAACCGTAGCCGAACACGTGTTCGAGGTCGGGAGCGACGCGCCGACACGCCGCACTCCCCCTTCGGACTACGAACGCAGGAGGGTCTCGATCCGTCGCGAGGTCGCCCAGACACCGACCGCGCCGAGCGCGACGAGGTAGCCGACGTGCCACAGCAGGCCCCACCCGACCTCGCCGAGCATGAGCCCACGCTCCAGCGCCACCCCGTGGTAGAGCGGCGTCGCCTGGACGATCGGTTGCGCCCACCCGGGGTAGGTCCCGAGGGGGAAGAAGGTCGCCGACAGCAGGAAGAGTGGCTGGATGACGAGCATGACCCAGTCGAAGTCCACCCACGAGCGCATGAAGGTCGTCGCGAACATGCCGACGGCCGAGAAGGCCAGCCCGATGAAGACCGCCGCGGGCACCGCGAGGAGCGACCACCACGACTCGACGACGCCGACCGCGAGCGCCACGAGGTAGAAGACGAGCGCGTAGACCCCGCCCCGGATGAGCGACCAGACGACCTCGCCGACGGCGATGTCGCGCGGGCCCAGCGGGGTCGCGAGCATCGCGTCGTAGATGCGGGCGTAGCGCAGCTTGAAGAAGACGTTGAAGGTCGAGTCCATGATCGCGCCGTTCATCGCCGACGCGGCGAGCATGGCCGGCGCGACGAAGGCCGCGTAGGCGACCTCCTGCCCGCCGTCGGTCACGACGACGGGCACGAGCGACCCGACCCCGATGCCGAGGGAGAGCAGGTAGAAGACCGGCTCGGCGAAGCCGGTGACGAAGGCGGCCCACTGGCGCCGGAAGCCGACGACATTGCGCTCGACGACCGAGCGCCACATCGCCAGGCCGGGCGTGAGGACGCCGGTGCTCACGAGACCAGCCTGCGCGTCATGCCGGCGCGGGCGTAGACCCAGCCGGCGCCGACAAAGAGCACCAGCACGGTCAGGTGCACGAGGTCGAAGGGGGCGAAGCTCCCGTGGCCGCGGCCCGGCACAGCTCCACGCCGTGCCACAGCGGGGTCACCCAGGCGAGCACCTCGAGGACGAGCGGCAGGCGCTCGACGGGGAAGAAGGCCCCCGAGAAGAGCATGAGGGGCGTGATGACGAGGCGGTAGACGACGTTGAATGCGGAGTCCCCCTTCGCCCGGGCGGTGAAGCCGAAGAGCGGCACCGCGAAGGCCAGCGTCACGAGGACCCCGATCGGCACGGCGAGCAGCACCCACCACGACGTGAAGCTGCCGAAGAGCGCGGCGACGAGCACGAAGGCGGCCGCGGCGAACCCGCCCTGCGCGGCGATGACGCCGAGGTGACCGAGGAGGAGGTCGCTCACGGTGAGCGGGGTGGCGAGCATCGAGTGGTACATGCGGTTCCACGTGAAGAGCCCGTAGACCGGGTAGGTCGACTCGCTCACCGCGGTCATCATCGCCTGCACCGCGATCATCGCCGGCGCGACGAAGAGCAGGTAGGGCACGCCGTCGACGCCGCCGCTCGCGTCGTCGACGAGCGAGCCGAGCCCGATCCCCATGGCCAGCAGGAAGAGCAGCGGCATGACGAAGCGGCTGAAGACCGACCCCATCCACGTACGCCGGTAGACGAGACCGAAGTAGCCGGCCACCGCCGCCACCCGCTCCATGGGACGAAGGGGGGACCGCTCGCCGTGCACGTGGCGCCCGGTGACGGCCGTCGTCTCCACGGTCGCCATCAGTCGACGAGGGTGCGGCCGGTGAGGTGGAGGAAGACGTCCTCGAGGCTGGAGCGACGCACGATCGATGAGACCGGCTGCAGACCGCGGGCGTGGACCGCCTCGAGGGCACCGTCACCGTGGTCGGTGTAGACGAGCAGGCGGTCGGGCAGGGCCTCGACGCGCTCGCCGACGCCCTCGACGAGGTCGGCGGCGTGCAGGTGGTCGTCGACCGGCAGGCGCAGCTCGAGCACCTCTCGCGTGGAGTGGGTCTCGATGAGCGAGCGAGGTGAGCCCTCGGCGACGATCCGGCCACGGTCCATGACGACGAGTCGGTCGCACAGCTGCTCGGCCTCGTCCATGTAGTGCGTCGTGATGATGAGCGTGACGCCCTGGCGCTTGAGGCGGAAGAGCCGGTCCCAGAGCACGTGCCGGGCCTGCGGGTCCAGGCCGGTCGTCGGCTCGTCGAGCAGGAGGATCTCGGGGTTGTTGATGAGCGAGCGGGCGATCGTCAGGCGACGCTTCATGCCGCCGGAGAGCGGCTCGACCTTGTCCTTGCGCCGCTCGGTGAGCTGGGCGAAGTCGAGCAGCTCGTCGGTGCGCTCGCGGATCACCTTGCGCGGCAGGCCGAAGTAGCGGCCGTAGACGTGCAGGTTCTCCTCGACGGTGATCTCCTCGTCGAGGTTGTCCTGCTGCGGGCAGTTGCCCAGGCGAGCGCGCACCGCGGCGCCGTCGGTCACCGGGTCGAGGCCGAAGATCCGCAGGTCTCCCCCGGTCGGCGGCGAGGTCGCGGCGACCATCTTCATCGTCGAGGACTTGCCGGCGCCGTTGGGCCCGAGGAAGCCGAAGGACTCACCACGGGTGACCTCGACGTCGATGCCGTCGACCGCGGTGAAGTCGCCGAAGGTCTTGGTCAGGCCGGAGGCGCTCAGCAGGACGTCGGAACCACCCCGCTGGTCGAGGTGCGAGGCACGAGCCTCGAGACCACCGCTCACTCCGGCACCTCGTTGGCGATCTCGGGCGGGACGGGCATCGGCTCGCGGTCGACCCCGAGCCGGCGGTGCGTCGGGATGTCGAGGTCCTCGCACAGGGCCTCCCACACGAGGCGAGGGGACTCCCCTTCGTCCAGGGCGGCGGCGACCGTGCGGTCACCGAGCGCCTGGACCACGTGGCCTCGCGCCAGCGTGTGGGCATAGGCCTGCCCGAACTCGTCCTCCATGAGGGTCCAGAAGTGACTCAGCCGCACTCGGCGAGTGTAGGTGCCTGCCGGCAGGCATACTGCAGCCACGACGACGAGGAGGCGCTCGATGCGCGAGCAGACCCGGTGGCGCATGCCCGCCGAGTGGACCGGCCACGAGCGCACGTGGATGGCCTGGCCCAGCAACGGCTACACGCTGGGCGACACCCCCGAGGAGGTCGCCAGCGCGCGGCAGACGTGGGCGGCGGTGGCCCGGGCGGTCGCGCGCTTCGAGCCGGTGACCATGGTCGTCGCCCCGAGCGACATCCACCGGTGCCGCGAGCACCTGCGCAACGACACCGCCCACCCCATCGACATCGTCATCGCCGACCTCGACGACGCGTGGATGCGCGACATCGGGCCGAGCTTCGTCCTCTCCCCCGACGGCGAGCTCGGCGCGGTCGACTGGATCTTCAACGGCTGGGGAGCCAGGCCTGGGCCACGTGGGACCTCGACGCGCGGATCGCGGCACAGGTCGCCGACGCGGCCGGAGCCCACCACCTGCCGTCGTCGATCGTCAACGAGGGCGGCGGGATCCACGTCGACGGCGAGGGCACCGTGCTGCTCACCGAGACCGTCCAGCTCGACCCCGGTCGCAACCCCTCGGCGACGAAGGGGGACATCGAGGCCGAGATCGGTCGGCAGCTCGGGGTCGACACCTTCGTCTGGCTGCCCCGTGGGCTGACCCGGGACTACGACGAGTTCGGCACCCGCGGGCACGTCGACATCGTCGCGACCTTCACCTCGCCCGGCCACGTGCTGCTGCACTGGCAGGAGGACGAGTCGCACCCCGACCACGCGGTGAGCCGCGAGATCGAGCAGGTCCTGCTCGCCGCGACCGACTCCGCCGGGCGGCGCCTCGAGGTGACGCGCATCCCGGCGCCGCAGACCCTCACCGACGACGAGGGGCCGGTCGACTGGTCCTACGTCAACCACCTCGTCTGCAACGGCGGCGTCGTGGCCTGCGTCTTCGACGACCCGCACGACGAGCGCGCCCTCGAGGTGCTGCGCTCGGTCTACCCGGGGCGCGAGGTCGTCGGCGTCGACGCACGGCCGCTCTTCGACCGGGGTGGCGGCATCCACTGCATCACCCAGCAGCAACCGGAGTCCGCATGAGCTTCTCGTCCTTCGTCCGCGAGCGCGCGGACCTGCTCGCCTATGCCCCCCTTGCGCTGGCGACGACCGCCGCCGACGTGCTCGGTCGCGATCGGGCGCACGTCACGACCAAGGTGGCGCTCGCCCCGACGCTCGCCGCGGGTGTCCTGGCCACGCGCTCGCAGCGTGGTGCCGGGCGCACCGGCACGCTGCTCGCGGCGCTCGCCGGGTCGACCGTGGGTGACTGGTTCATGTACCGATCCAGCCGCAGCGAGCGTGACGAGTCCCGACGGTTCATGAGGATCGGGGCGAGCGCCTTCGGGGTGCAGCAGGCCGGGCTCGGCGCGCTGCTGCTGCGCGACGGCGCGCGCCGCACCGGCGGCCGGTGGCCGTCACCGCG
>NZ_JBNFOF010000029.1:0-21271 GCF_057364645.1 Janibacter sp. CFPM2_SD2 | reverse complement strand
TGGCGGCGGCCCTCGCCCTCGGCGAGCTCGGCGGTCCGGTCGCCGTGGCCGCTCTCGCGGATCTCCTCGGTGACGACGACCCGCGGCTCGGTGAGCTCGTCGCCGAGATCCTCGTCGACCACGGACCGGCCGGCATCGCCGCTCTCGAGGCCCACGGGGACGACGCCGGCGCCTCCGGCCAGGCCGCGGCATACGGCCTGGCCGTCCACCAGCTGCGGCGAGGCCGAGGCTGATGGACGAGGTCCTGGAGCCGGTCACCCCTGTCGTCGAGGCGATCTTCGGGGCCATCGCGCTCCCGGTCCTCGTCTACTTCCTCATCATCAACACCTCCTACCTCGTCCTCGTCGTCGCCGCGGCACTGGAGTTCCGACGCTCGTCCCGGCAGCTCCCCTTCGCCGGCCGCGAGGAGCTCCTCGGCTCCGGGCTCGTGCCCGGGGTCAGCGTCGTCACCTCGATGTACAACGAGGAGGCCGGCATCCGGGTCGCGGCGCAGGCGATGCTCGCGCTGCACTACCCGCGGCACGAGGTCGTCATCGTCGACGACGGCAGCAGCGACCGGGGCTTCGAGGTGCTGCGGGAGACCTTCGACCTCGTCGAGGTGCCGCGTCGCATGCCCGAGGACCTCGCGGTGCGCGAGCACGCCACCTCCGTGCACGTGCCCCGCAACGGCCGCACCCGGCTGACGTCGTGCGCAAGCCCAACTCCGGGCGCTCCGACTCGCTCAACGTCGGGGTCAACTTCGCCACCCAGGACCTCGTCGTCTTCGTCGACTCCGACTCCGTGCTCGACCCCGACGCCCTGCTCGCCGTCGTGCGGCCCTTCGCGGAGGACCCGGTGCGGATGGTCGCCGGCGGGGGAGTGATCCGGGCGGTCAACGGCTGCGTCGTCCGGGGCGGCCGGGTCACCGAGGTGCGGATGTCGCGCAACTGGCTCGCTCGCATCCAGGTCGTCGAGTACCTGCGCGCCTTCCACCTCGGGCGCAGCGGCTGGTCACGGCTGAAGTCGCTCATCCTCATCAGCGGTGCCTTCGGGATCTTCCGTCGGGACGCGCTCGTCGAGGTGGGTGGGCTCGACCCGGACAGCATCGGCGAGGACTTCGAGCTCGTCCTGCGGGTGCACCGTCACATGCGACGGCAGCGGCGTGACTACCGGGTGGAGTTCATCTCCGAGCCGATCTGCTGGACCGAGGTCCCCGAGACGACGAAGGTGCTGCGTAAGCAGCGCCGCCGGTGGCACCGCGGGCTGTGGGAGACCCTCTGGGCCTATCGCTCGATGTTGTTCAACCCGCGCTACGGTCGGGTCGGCATGATCGCCGTGCCCTACTACTGGGTCTTCGAGCTGCTCGCCCCCGCACTCGAGCTCTTCGGCCTCGTCCTCGTCGTCGTCGGCTCGCTGCTCGGGGTGGTCGATGTCGGCTACTTCCTGCTCTTCATGGCCGTCGCCTACGGCTACGCGGGGCTGGTGACGCTCGCGGCGATGACCGTCGAGGAGCTGAGCTTCCACAAGTACCCGCGCTGGCGTGATCTGCTGAGCACCCTCGCCTCGGCCGTGGTCGAAAACGTCGGCTACCGCCAGGCCACCGCCGTCTGGCGGCTCGAAGGGTGGTGGCAGAGCCTGCGGGGGAGCCGCCACGAGTGGGGGACGATGACCCGCACCGGCTTCGACACCCGTGACGAGACGACGTCATGAGCCCTCGCAACACCGTCGCCCGGGTGCTCGAGCGCCTCGTCATCGTGCTCTCGCTCGTCATCCTCGTCATGTCGCTGCTGTCGATCGCCTCGATCTTCGTCATCCGCCAGGAGGTGCTCGAGACGACGCGCACGATCAGTCCGCTCAACGAGCAGAGCGGGCAGATGCGGATCACCGTCTCCGAGGCCCAGGGCAGCTATCGCGCCTACCTCCTCACCGAGGAGGAGACCTTCCGCGAGGACTACGTCGCCTCCAGGGACGACTTCCGGCGGGGTGAGGCGGTGCTGCTGCAGCGGGCCGAGCGCGCCGACATGGACGAAGGGAGGGTCGAGGACTTCATCGCCGCGGCCGACGAGTGGTTCCGCCTCGCCGACGCCCAGATGAGGTCTCCCTCCCGGGCGCCCCTGCGGCAGACCGCGCCGGCCTTCGCCGAGGTCGAGCGGGAGCACGACGCCCTCGTCACGCAGATCACCGAGGTCCGGCAGCAGCGGCGTGACCGCTACGGGCTGCTCATGACGGGCGGGGTGGCGGTCATGGGGGGCGCGGCGCTCGTCGCCCTCGTCGTGACGATCGGCCAGACGCGGCGCACCCACCGCCGACTCGCGCGGCCGCTGCAGGCCCTGCACCGGGTCGTCACCGGGCACCAGACGGGGACGACGCTGGAGCGGGCGGACGTCACCGACGGCGCCGACGAGGTCATCGCGCTCGCGGGCGCCTTCAACACGCTCGCGGAGTCGAATGCGTCGATGCACCGGGAGCGCGAACGTCGGATCGACCTCTACCGCGTGACCGGCAGCGTGCCCGGACTGCTCACCGCCCGGGACGGCGGCTGGGACAGCGCGTGCGCCCGGCTGGGCGAGGGCCTCGGGGTCGACGCCGTCTCGATCTACCGGCTCACCGGGACCCGCACCGCCGAGCGGATCGGGAGCTGGAGCTCCAGCGGCGAGAACTTCTCCGCCGCGGTGCAGGAGCTGGACATCCCGGGGCTGGCCCGACTGCTCGCCGACACCCCGATCCTGCGGGCCCGGGACCGGCGGGAGGTCACCGCGACCTTCCCGCGGCCCCTGCCGAAGGTGGCGGCGGGAGAGGCTCTCGAGGGCTGGGTGCTGCACCCCCTGCTCTTCGGCGACGAGCCGGTGGGCGCGCTGTCGGTGGCGACTCTCGCGCCGCACGACTGGGACCAGGCCGAGGTCCAGGCGATGGAGCGGGTCGCCGAGTACGCGGCCCACACCTTCGTCGAGCAGCGCTACGTCGCCTCGCTCGAGGAGCTGGACCAGCAGAAGTCGGACTTCACCGCGACGACGAGCCACGAGCTGCGCACCCCGCTGACCTCGATCGCGGGATACCTCGAGCTGCTCGAGGACGGCGACCTCGGCGAGCTCACCGCGCCGCAGGGCAATGCGCTCGGGGTCATCTCGCGCAATGTCGAGCGGCTGCGCAGCCTCATCGACGACCTGCTCCTGCTCAACCGGCTCGACAGCGGTGCCGTCCAGCGGACGCACGAGGAGCACGACGTGCGGTGCGGTGCCACGAGGGTCGTCGAGCAGCTCGAGCCGGTGCGCGCGCCGCCGGCGTCGACCTCGTCCTCGACCACGGCGACGAGCCGCTGCTCGTGCACGGTGACGCGGTGCAGATCGAGCGTGCCGTGGGCAATGTCGTGAGCAATGCCGTGAAGTTCACGCCCGCGGGTGGGCAGGTGCGCCTGACCACCCGGCAGGAGGGCGGCGAGGTGCGCATCGTCTGCTCCGACACGGGCATGGGCATCCCCGCTGCCGACCAGCAGCGGCTGTTCACCCGCTTCTTTCGGGCGTCCAACGCCCAGGAGGGCCACGTGCCCGGCACCGGTCTGGGCCTGGTCATCGTCGAGACGATCGCCCGGGCCCACGGCGGCGGCGTCACCCTCGACTCGGTCGAAGGGGAGGGGACGACGGTGACGATCACCCTCGCCCCCGACCCTGCAAAACCCTAGGGTTTTGCGAAGTTGAGGGGCGGCCAACCCTGCAAAACCCTAGGGTTTGCGAAGTTGGGGGTGCCCGAGCCTGCATTGCCGGTGGGCAATGCGAAGGGGGGAGGTCAGGCCTCGTCGGGGGTGGTGGCGTCCAGCTCGGGGGAGGTGCGGTCGATGCGTCGGCGCATCTCGGGGAAGGTGGCCTCGGCGAAGCCGAAGTCCTCGTAGATGTCGCGCCCCATCTCGGTCGCGTTGAGCGAGAGCACCTCGACGTCGGTCTCGTCCTCGAACCACGCGATGAGCTCGGCGACGACGGCGTGGGTGAAGCCCAGGCGACGGTGCCGGGGGAAGGTGGCGATGTTGGACACGAGGCCACCCGTGCCGCGGCGGCCGGGCGCCGGCATGAGGTCGGTGACCTGACCCATGGCGCACGAGACGACGGTGCCGTGGGCCTCGGCGACGACGACCCGCACGTCGTCCTCACCGAGTCGCAGCTGCAGCCAGCGGGCGGCGTCCTGCTGCCAGCCGATGTCGGAGACCTCCTCGGAGGAGGTGCCCATCGCCTCGAACATCAGTGCCCGCAGGGCGACGATGGTGCCGATGTCGCCGGCCGTGGCCGGCCGGATCACCGAGCCCTCCACGGGCCCGGGCACGGGCTCCCTTCGCCGGTCACGGGTGGTGCGGCGGGGCAGGCGGGGGGCTCGAGGTGCCATGCGCCCATCCTGCCCCAGCCGGGTGCGCCCGCACGGGAACATCCGGGACCGACGTCGTGTTTGGACCACCGTGCCTGCTCTGGCACAATCGACTGCTGGTCCGGTTCACGGCACGCGGCACAGACGCTCGCAGTTGTCGGCCCCAGCGAGGGCGCAACGCCGACCCGGACGACACGACCAAGGAGCACCACGTGAAGAAGGACATCCACCCCACCTACGAGGCCACCAGCGTCTCGTGCACCTGCGGCAACACCTTCACCACCCGCAGCACCAAGCCGGGCGGCGAGATCCGCGTCGAGATCTGCAGCAACTGCCACCCCTTCTACACGGGCAAGCAGAAGATCATGGACACCGGTGGTCGCGTGGCCCGCTTCCAGAAGCGTTACGGCCAGAAGACCGAGGCCAAGTAACCCACTCGATGCGCCGGTCAGCCCACAGGGCTGGCCGGCGCATCAGTCGTTTCCACCACCCCTCCACCTCCGCTCCACCCACCGACCGCCGGGAGGCCACCGTGCTCGAGTCCGTCGAGGCGCTGCTCGCCGAGCACGCCGAGCTCGAGGCGTCGCTCGCCGATCCGGCCGTCATCGGTGATCCCGACCGCCTGCGCGAGGTCAACCGGCGCTATGCCGAGCTGACCCCGGTGGTCACGGCCCAGCGCGAGCTCGACCTGGCCGTCGGTGACCTCGAGGCCGCCCGCGAGCTGGCCGCGGAGGACGCGGCCTTCGCCGCCGAGGTCCCCGCGCTCGAGGAGGCGGTCGCCGCCGGTGAGGACCGGATGCGCCGCCTGCTCATCCCGCGTGACCCCGACGACGAGCGTGACGTGATCCTCGAGATCAAGGCGGGCGAAGGGGGAGAGGAGTCCGCCCTCTTCGCCGGCGACCTGCTGCGCATGTACCTGCGCCATGCGGAGAAGCGCGGCTGGACCACGCGCCTGCTCGACGCCACCGAGTCCGACCTCGGCGGCTACAAGGACGTGCGGGTCGCGGTCGGCGCCAAGGGCACGCCGGAGCCGGGCGCCGCCCCGTGGGCCCGCCTCAAGTACGAAGGGGGAGTCCACCGCGTCCAGCGCGTCCCCGTCACCGAGAGCCAGGGTCGTATCCACACCTCCGCGGCCGGCGTGTGGGTCATGCCCGACGTCGGCGACGTCGTCGAGGTCGAGATCGACCCCAACGACCTGAAGATCGACGTCTACCGCTCCTCGGGCCCCGGCGGGCAGTCGGTCAACACGACCGACTCGGCCGTGCGGATCACCCACCTGCCGACCGGCACCGTCGTCTCCTGCCAGAACGAGAAGTCGCAGCTGCAGAACAAGGAGTCGGCGATGCGCGTGCTGCGCGCCCGGCTGCACCAGATGGCGATGGACGAGGCGGCCGCCGAGGCGAAGGAGCGCGCGCCTCGCAGGTGCGCACCGTCGACCGCTCGGAGCGGATCCGCACCTACAACTTCCCCGAGAACCGGATCAGCGACCACCGCACCGGCTTCAAGGCCAACCGGCTCGACACCGTGCTCGACGGCGACCTCGACGCGGTGATCGACTCCGCGGTGCAGGCCGACGAGGAGGCGCGGCTCGCGGCTCTCGCCGGGGACGGGGAGTGACCTCCCTTCGCTCGGCGGTGGGGGTGGCCACGGCCACGCTCACCGCTGCGGGCGTGCCGACCCCGCGACCTGATGCGCTGCTCCTCGCGGCGCACGCGCTCGGCTGCGACCGGGCCGAGGTGGAGCGCCGGATGCTGCTCGGTGCCGACCTCGACGAGATGACCTCGCGGCGGCTCGACGCGCTCGTCGAGGAGCGCGCCACCCGGGTGCCGCTGCAGCACCTCACCGGCACCGCCCCCTTCCGCCGGCTCGAGCTGCACGTCGGGCCCGGGGTCTTCGTGCCCCGCCCCGAGACGGAGGCCGCCGTCGACCACGTGCTGGCGGCGCTCGACGGGCTCGACGCGCCGGTCGTCGTCGACCTGTGCACCGGGTCCGGGGCGCTCGCCCTCGGGGTCGCCGACGAGGCACCCGCCGCCGAGGTCGTCGGGGTCGAGCTCAGCGAGCTCGCCCTGGCCTGGGCCGCGCGCAATGTCGAGGCCACCGGGCTGCCGGTCCGGCTCGTGGCCGCCGACGGCGACGGCCGACCCCCGCCACCGTCCCCGACCTCGCCGACCTCGTCGCCGGGTCGACGTCGTCGTCTCCAACCCGCCCTACATCCCCGTGGGCATGGTGCCGCTCGAGCCGGAGGTCGCCGAGCACGACCCCGAGCTCGCGCTCTACGGCGGCAGCGCCGACGGACTGGCGACTCCCCCTCGCCGTCGCGGCGACGGCGGCGGCCCTGCTGCGCCCCGGCGGTCGGCTCGTCATGGAGCACGCCGACAGCCAGGGCGAGAGCCTGCCGCGAGCCCTGTCCGCGACCGGTGCCTGGCTCGACGCCACCGACCACGCAGACCTCGCCGGGCGCCCCCGGACCACCACCGCGCGTCGCTCCTGAGTCCACACGAGCACGACGAAGGGGGCGTGGCCGGTCGGCCACGCCCCCTTCGGTGGTGCTGGGGAGATCAGAGGATGTACATCAGCAGCACGATGATCAGCAGCACGCCGACGATCGTCCAGATGAGACCTGAGCCTCGCATGTTCTCCTCCTCGAGGGGATCGGTTGTGGGCGGTCGTTCAACCTAGCGGCGCGAGGAGCGCGTGGGGGCGAAGCGAGGTCACCAATTCGGCGGCTCCTTGACCGGGCCCGTTCCGCCGCGAGCCGGCGGCATAGGGTGGGTCCCATGAGTTCTGTCGTCGATGCGACCACCGGGGACCGCGAGGAGAGCGTGACGACGACCGTCGACGCCGTCCGTCGCGGCGAGGTCGTCGTCATCCCCACCGACACCGTCTACGGGATCGGGGCCGACGCCTTCGACCCCGAGGCCGTGGCCGCCGTCCTCAGCGCGAAGGGGAGGGGCCGCGAGATGCCCCCGCCCGTCCTCGTCCCCGACGTGCGCACCGTCGACGGCCTCGCGCGCGCCGTGCCCGAGTGGGCCCGGCGCCTCGTCGACCAGCTGTGGCCCGGTCCGCTGACCCTCGTGCTGTGGGCGCAGCCCTCGCTGCACTGGGACCTCGGCGAGACCGCCGGCACCGTCGCGCTGCGCATGCCCGACGACGAGATCGCCCTCGAGGTGCTGCGCGAGACCGGCCCGATGGCCGTGACGAGCGCCAACCGCACCGGCGAGCCGGCCGCCACGACGGTCACCGACGCCGCCGTGCAGCTCGGCCCGGCCGTGAGCGTCTACCTCGACGGTGGACCGCGGGCCGCGCAGGAGCCGTCGACGATCATCGACTGCACCGGCGAGCATCCCGTCGTGCTGCGCCAGGGCGCGGTCGGCCGCGAGCGGCTCGAGGAGATCCTCGGTGTCGGCTTCGACCGGCCCGACGACGCGGGGGAGGGCGTTGCCGACGTCGCGGACCCCGGTGCCGAGCCCGATCCCCAGCCGGAGTCGCCCGTCGCCGACGTGGCAGAGGCCGAGTCCGAGCCCGAGCCGCAGCGCGGCGACCTGCCGACCTACGACGACGAGGACCCCGAGGTCGCGGCCGCCGAGCGCCCGCCTGCGCGAGCCGCGTCACGGCACCGGCGGTGACGCCGCCGACGCCGAGTGGGAGGATCTCCCTTCGTCAGACCGTGCGACGGCGCAGGCCGCGCCCACCGACCCGCCGCAGACCGACCCCACCACCCCCACGGAGGCCCCGCGATGACCGACGACACCTTCTACGGCTCCGACTTCGGCGCCCTGAGCGCCTTCGACCCGGAGATCGCCGGTGTCCTCACCAGCGAGCTCGACCGCATCCGCGGCGGCCTCCAGCTCATCGCGAGCGAAAACATCTCCTCTCCCGAGGTGCTCACCGCGCTCGGGTCGACGCTGAGCAACAAGTACGCCGAGGGCTACCCGGGGCGTCGCTACTACGGCGGCTGCTCCGAGGTCGACAAGGCGGAGAACCTCGCCATCGAGCGCGCCAAGAGCCTGCTCGGCGCCGAGCACGCCAACGTGCAGGCCCATTCCGGCGCCAGCGCCAACCAGGCCGTCTACGGTGCCTTCCTCCAGCCGGGGGAGAAGATCCTCGCGATGTCGCTGCCGCACGGTGGCCACCTCACCCACGGCACCAAGGTCTCCTTCTCGGGCAAGTGGTTCGACGCCGTCCACTACGGCGTGCACCCCGAGACCGAGGACGTCGACTACGACGAGATGGAGCGCCTGGCCAAGGAGCACCGTCCCAAGGTCATCTGCTCCGGCGGATCCGCCATCCCGCGCCTGCTCGACTTCGAGCGCATCCGCGCGATCTGCGACGAGGTCGGCGCGATCATGTGGGTCGACGCGGCGCACTTCATCGGCCTCGTCGCCGGCAAGGCGATCCCGAGCCCGGTCCCGCTCGCCGACGTCGTCACCTTCACGACGCACAAGGTGCTGCGTGGTCCCCGCTCCGGTGCGCTCGTGTGCAAGGAGGAGCACGCCAAGGCGCTCGACAAGGCGATCTTCCCGATGATGCAGGGCGGCCCGCAGATGCACACGATCGCCGCCAAGGCGGTCAACTTCAAGGAGTGTGCGACGCCCGAGTACCAGCAGTACGCGGCCGACGTCATCGCCAACTCCAAGGTCCTCGCCGACGAGCTGCTGAAGCGCGGCATCCGCCCGACGACCGGCGGCACCGACACCCACCTCGCGCTGCTCGACCTGCAGGGTGTCGGCGTCACCGGTGTCGACGCCGAGGCGCGTTGCGACGCGGCCGGCATCACGCTCAACAAGAACGCCATCCCCAACGACCCGCAGAAGCCCTCGGTCGCCTCCGGCATCCGCGTCGGCACCCCGTGCGTCACGACGCAGGGCATGGGTACCGACGAGATGGTCAAGATCGCCGAGCTCATCCACACCGCCGTGACGACGGGGGACGCCGACCCCGAGCACGCCGTCTCCCGCGAGGTGCGTGCCCAGGTGAGCGAGCTGGTCACCACCTTCCCCGCCTACCCGCGCTGATCCCCCTTCGGACCGTGGTCGAGGTGCGAGGAGCTCCGCGACGGGGCCTCGATGCCTCGCAGGGGAGGGGTGAGCGGTGAGGGAGTACCTCTTCGTCTTCCTCGTCGCGCTCGCGACGACCTATGTCCTCGTCCCGCTGATGCGCACCATCGCGGTGCGCGTCGGCGCCTTCACCGAGGTGCGGGAGCGCGACGTCCACGTCGTGCCGATCCCGCGCCTCGGTGGGGTGGCGATGTTCTTCGGATACGCGGCCGCGACCCTCGCGGCCTCGCGCATGCCCTTCCTGCGGCAGGTCTTCGAGACCGGTGAGCTCATCGGGATCCTCGTCGGCGCGGCCGTCGTCTGCCTCGTCGGGGCGATCGACGACGTCAAGGAGCTCGACGCCCTGACCAAGCTCGGCGGCCAGCTCGTCGCCGCGGCGATCATCGCCTTCGCGGGGGTGCAGTTCTTCTCGCTGCCGCTGGGCACAGTGACCGTGCTCCCGGCGCCGCTGCTCGTGCTGCTGACGATCTTCGTCGTCGTGCTGTGCATCAACGCGGTCAACTTCATCGACGGGCTCGACGGTCTGGCCGCGGGGCTCGTGGCGATCGCTGCCGGTGCCTTCTTCGTCTACAGCTATCTCATCTCGGGCAGCTACGACCCGCCCAACGTCTTCTCCTCGGCGACCTTCGTCTCCGCGGCGCTCGCCGGGTGCTGCCTGGGCTTCCTGCCGCACAACGTCTTCCCGGCGAAGCTCTTCATGGGTGACTCCGGCGCGCTGCTCCTCGGCCTGCTGCTCGCGGCCGCGACGATCTCCAACGTCGGTCAGATCAACCCCGACCAGGTGAGCGCCAACGCGCTCGCCGCCACCGTGCTGCCGCTGCTCATCCCGATCTCGATCATGCTGCTGCCGCTGCTCGACGTCGTGTGGGCGGTCGCGCGGCGCACCGCCCGCGGCCAGCGCCCCTGGGACGCCGACAGCCAGCACCTGCACCACCGGATGCTCCAGATCGGCCACGGTCACCGGCGTGCGGTCCTGCTGCTGTGGCTCTGGGCGGCCGTCGTCGCCCTCGGCGCCGTGAGCCTGGTCTTCCTGCCCCTGCTCGTCGCCGGCATCGGGGGAGTGGTGATGCTCGTCGTCGCCGCCGTCCTGACGATCTGGCTGCCGCGGTTCTCGCGCCCGGGCCACCGCCCGAAGACGTACGACACCCAGGGCCAGCGCCTCGACGTCTGAGGGCCGGCCAGGGCGAATTGGTGGCCTCGCGCGCTTGTGTAAACTTCACAAGCGCCCACCGGACCGTTCGGTCCGACCCGCCAGAGCACCTCGTGCTCCCGTTCCCGAAGTGAGCCGATGACCACGACTCAGCGCCGCAGCCCCGTGCCGGGCATGCGCCGTGGTGTCCTCGTCGCCGGTGTCGTCGGGACGGTCCTGACCACCGCCGTCGCGGCCGTGGCGAAGGGGGGAGACGCCGCCCTCAGTGCGCTGGCCGGCTCCTTGCTCGCCTTCTTCGTGATGCTGCTCGGAGTCCTGGCGATCTCCTTCGTCGTCGCCGGCGACCCGGCGGCATCCATGGCCGGCGCCGGTCTGGTCTACCTGGGGCAGCTCATCGTCCTCGTCGCGGCCATCGCGGTCCTGCGTGAGGCCGCCTGGCTCGACGGGACGGTCGCCGCGATCGCGGCGGTCGTCGAGACGGTCCTCGTCCAGGCCGGCCAGCTGATGGGCTACGTCCGCTCGCGCCACGTGATCTACCCGCAGGGGGGCCACGCATGAGCGCCCACCCTCACCGAGCTAAGGGTGGCGAGCGCGCCCGTCTCGTCACCAAGGCGCCGGCAACGGCCGAGCAGACCGCGGCCGATCGCGCCCGATGGTCCGCGACCGAGGACGACGGCGGACCGAGCCCCACATCGCGCGCTGACGCCATGGGGTCGACGATCCTCGCCTACCTGATCACCGGCCCGATCCTCTTCGGGGGGATCGGCTGGCTCGTCGACCGTTGGCTCGGTGTGACCGGCTTCATCGCCGTCGGCATCCTTGCCGGGATGGCTCTGTCGCTCTACATCATCTGGCTCCGATACGGTACGTCTCAGGCACCCCATGACGATGACCCCGCGGAGGGGTCGACGACGGCTGCCCAGCCACACAACGAGGAGAACCCGTGACCTTGACTGCGCTCGCGCTGCCCGCCGCCGGTGGGGAGAGCTACCAGCCGCCGACCCCCGAGATCTTCTGGCAGCCCCTCTTCGAGGTCGGCGGTCTTACGGTCACCAACCAGATGGCCTGGTCGGCCATCATCACCGCCGTTCTGTCGATCGGCCTCCTCGCCCTGAGCAAGAACGCCTCGGTCGTCCCCAGCAAGGGACAGTGGCTCCTCGAGGGCATCTACAACTTCCCGCGCAACGCCGTGGCCCGCGACATGATCGGGACCAAGGAGTTCAAGAAGTTCGTCCCGCTGCTGGTCACGCTCTTCCTGTCGATCCTGCTCTACAACTGGGCCGGCTCCTTCTTTCTCGCGATGAACCCCGTCAACGGCAAGATCGGATTCCCGATCGCGCTGACGCTCGTCGTCTACGTCGTCTACCACTGGGTGGGCATCCAGCGGATGGGCCTCGGTGGCTACTTCAAGCACATGGTGCCTCCGGGCCTGCCGGGCTGGATCGTCCCCTTCGTCTTCCTGCTCGAGCTGATGACCTACTTCATCACCCGGCCGCTGACGCTGGCGCTGCGACTCTTCGGCAACATGTTCGCCGGCCACATGGTCGTCTACCTCTTCGTCACCGGAGCCTTCTACTTCCTGCTCCACGGCGACGGCGTCCTCATGCAGGCCCTGTCGCTGCCGACCTTCGTCATGGCCGGCGTGATGATCATCTTCGAGCTCCTGGTGCAGTTCCTCCAGGCCTTCGTCTTCACCCTCCTGGCGGCCAGCTACATCGCCGGTGCCGTCGCCGACGACCACTGATCGTCGACTCCGACCCACAACTGCATAGCCCCACCAAGTACTTCCCCGCGGGACAGACCTCGCGGCGGATCACAGAAACACGAAAGAGGAATCATCGTGGAAATCTCCGGCTCCGTCTCCCTCATCGGTTACGGCCTCTCCGCCATCGGCCCGGCCATCGCCGTCGGTCTGATCTTCGCGGCCTACATCAACGGTGTCGCCCGCCAGCCCGAGGCCCGCAACCTCCTGCAGCCGATCGCCATCCTCGGCTTCGCCCTCGCCGAGGCGCTCGCGATCTTCGGTCTGGTGCTCTTCTTCATCAACAACTGACGACAGCCGGCAACGGCACCGTCAACCGGCACCAGTCACTAGGAGTACCCCGTGCACATCACCGCAACCGCGTCAACGGTCGTGGGGCTCGCCGCGGCGGGTGAGGGCGAGACCATGCCCCTCATCCCGCACTGGGAGGAGCTCGTCTTCGGGCTGATCATGTTCGCGATCCTCTTCTGGGTCGTCGCGAAGAAGGTCGCCCCGAACCTCGAGAAGGCCTACGAGGAGCGCCACGCCGCGATCGAGGGTGGCATCGCCCAGGCCGAGAACGCCCAGGCAGAGGCCGAGGCCGCCAAGGCCCAGTACGAGGCCCAGCTGGCCGAGGCCCGCGCCGAGGCCGCGAAGATCCGTGAGGACGCACGCGCCGAGGGCGCGGCCATCGTCGCGGAGATGCGCGGGCAGGCGCAGGACGAGGCCAACCGCATCACCGAGTCGGCGCACAAGCAGATCGAGGCCGAGCGCCAGCAGGCCTCCGTCTCGCTGCGCGGTGAGGTGGGTCGTCTGTCGACCGACCTGGCCGGTCGCATCGTCGGCCACGAGCTGCAGGACTCCTCCAGCCGTCAGGGCCTCATCGACCGCTTCCTCGCGGAGCTCGAGTCGGGCCAGGTCCAGCCGGAGAAGGTCGGGCAGACGCAGCAGGGTGACGCCTGATGCGAGGCTCTTCCCGCGCCGCCGTGGCCGAGGGACGACAGTCCTTCGAGACCGCGCTGACGTCGGGTGACGCGGCCGTCGTGGCCGACGAGCTCTTCGCCGTCACCGGGCTGCTCGACGACAACGCGGCCCTGCGCCGCAGCGTCGCCGACCCCTCCCGCGAGGGCAAGGACCGGTCCGACCTGGTCACCCGCCTGCTCCACGGCAAGGTGTCCAACGAGACCGTCGGCATCGTCTCGGTGCTCGCCGGTCAGCGCTGGGCCCAGGAGCGCGACCTCACCGACACGCTCGAGCGCTTCGCCGTCGAGGCCACCCTCAAGGGAGCCGAGGCCGCCGGTGCGCTCGACCAGGTCGAGGACGAGCTCTTCCGCTTCGAGCGCCTCGTCGACGGCTCGCCGGAGCTGCGTGACGCCCTCGCCAACCGGCAGGGCGACCCGCAGGGCAAGGCCGAGGTCATCAGCCGACTGCTCGACGGCAAGGCCCGTCCCGAGTCTGTGCGCCTGGCCCGACAGGCCGTGCTCGCGCCCCGGGGCCGCCGCTTCGACCGGACGATCGAGGAGTTCCTCGACTTCGCCGCGGAGCGTCGTCAGCAGCTGACCGCCGTCGTCACGACCGCGGTCGACCTCACGCAGGAGCAGCGCACCCGGCTCGCCGCCGCGCTGCAGCAGATCTACAGCAAGCCCGTCCAGCTGCAGATCGTCCACGACGAGGACGTCATCGGCGGGATCCGGGTCCAGATCGGCGACGAGGTCGTCGACGGGACGTCCTGCGACGTCTCGACGAGGCGAAGCGCCACCTGGCCGGCTGAGCCCGGGTCCAGACCCACCATGCAGACCACATATTCGGCCACCACAGCGGCCGGCAACGAGGAGAAGACAACATGACGGAGCTTTCGATCCGTCCGGAGGAGATCCGGGACGCCCTGGACGGCTACGTGCGGTCCTACAACCCGGGCGCGGCCTCCCGCGAAGAGGTCGGCCGCGTCACCGACACCGGTGACGGCATCGCCCACGTCGAGGGACTCCCTTCGGCCATGACCAACGAGCTGCTCGAGTTCGAGGACGGCACCCTCGGCCTCGCGCTCAACCTCGACGTCCACGAGATCGGTGTCGTCGTCCTCGGCGACTTCTCCAAGATCGAGGAGGGCCAGGCGGTCAAGCGCACCGGCGAGGTCCTCTCGGTGCCGGTCGGCGAGGGCTTCCTCGGCCGCGTCGTCAACCCGCTCGGCCAGCCGATCGACGGACTCGGCGACATCGAGTCCGAGGAGCGCCGCCAGCTCGAGCTGCAGGCTCCGAGCGTCGTCCAGCGCAAGTCGGTCCACGAGCCGCTGCAGACCGGTCTGAAGTCGGTCGACGCCATGACGCCGATCGGCCGTGGCCAGCGTCAGCTGATCATCGGTGACCGCCAGACCGGCAAGACCACGGTCGCGGTCGACACGATCATCAACCAGAAGCAGTTCTGGGAGACCGGCGACCCGCAGAAGCAGGTCCGCTGCATCTACGTCGCCATCGGCCAGAAGGGCTCCACGATCGCGTCCGTCAAGGGCACGCTCGAGGAGGCCGGCGCCATGGAGTACACGACGATCGTCGCGGCCCCCGCGTCCGACGCCGCCGGCTTCAAGTACCTCGCCCCCTTCACCGGCTCGGCCATCGGCCAGCACTGGATGTACCAGGGCAAGCACGTCCTCATCGTCTTCGACGACCTGAGCAAGCAGGCCGAGGCCTACCGCTCGATGTCGCTGCTCCTCCGCCGCCCGCCGGGCCGCGAGGCCTACCCGGGTGACGTCTTCTACCTGCACTCGCGTCTGCTGGAGCGCTGCGCCAAGCTCTCCGACGACATGGGCGCCGGCTCGATGACCGGTCTGCCGATCATCGAGACGAAGGCGGGCGACGTCTCGGCGTACATCCCGACCAACGTCATCTCGATCACCGACGGTCAGATCTACCTGCAGGCCGACCTCTTCAACTCCGACGTCCGCCCCGCCATCGACGTGGGTGTCTCGGTCTCGCGTGTCGGCTCGGCCGCGCAGACCAAGGCGATGAAGTCGGTCTCCGGTCGCCTCAAGCTCGACCTGGCCCAGTACCGCGCCCTCGAGGCCTTCGCGATGTTCGCGTCCGACCTCGACCCGGCCTCGAAGCAGCAGCTGGCCCGCGGCGCCCGCCTCGTCGAGCTGCTCAAGCAGAAGCAGGCCGACCCCTACCCGGTGCCGGAGCAGGCCGTGGCGATCTGGGCCGGAACCACCGGTGAGCTCGACTCGATCGCCGTCGAGGACGTCCGCCGCTTCGAGTCGGAGTTCCTCGCCCACCTGCGTCGCAACAAGAACGACCTCATGGAGGGCATCCAGGAGACGGGCAAGCTCGAGGACTCGACGATCTCCGCCCTCGAGGCCGAGATCGCCAGCTTCCGCGACACCTTCGCCCCCTCCAACGTCGAGGACGTCCCGGTGGGCTCTGCCGAGGAGTCGGGCGAGGACGCCCAGGACTCCGAGCAGGTCCAGATCGTCAAGCAGAAGCGCTGACCCACCACCGGTCGGGCGTCGCCAGCGGCGCGACCGGGGGAGCAGCACCCCCGACCGGCCACCCCGGGTGAGCCGACCACAGACCATCAGAGAGGCGGAAGCACATGGGAGCGCAGATCCGGGAGTACCGGCAGCGCATCCGGGCCGTCAGTTCGACCAAGAAGATCACGCGCGCCATGGAGCTCATGGCGGCGTCGCGTGTCGTCAAGGCCCAGCAGGCGGTGCGTGAGTCCACGCCCTATGCCCGCGCGCTGACCCGCGCGGCCTCGGCCGTGGCCACCCACTCGGACGAGGACCACCCGCTGACGACCGAGCCGGAGACGGTGCGTCGCGCCGCGGTGCTCGTCGTCGCGGCCGACCGCGGTCTCGCGGGCGGCTACAACGCCAACGTCCTCAAGGAGGGCGAGCGGGTCTCTGCCGCTCTGCGTGACCAGGGCAAGGAGGTCCAGACGTACCTCGTGGGTCGTCGCGCGGTCTCCTACTACTCCTTCCGCAAGAGGGAGTTCGTCGCCGAGTGGACCGGCTCGTCCGAGAAGCCGACCTTCGAGAACGCCCGCGAGATCGGCGAGCGCCTCGTCGCGGACTTCATCAAGGACTACGAGGACGGTGGCGTCGAAGAGGTCCATGTCGTCTACACCCGCTTCGTCTCCATGGTCACCCAGGAGGCCGAGGTCATCCGGCTGCTCCCGCTCGAGGTCGTCGAGGGCGTCGAGGAGCCGAGCGAGGACGAGGTGCACCCGCTCTACGAGTTCGAGCCGAGCGGCGAGGAGCTGCTCGACACGCTGCTCCCGCGCTACGTCAACGCGCGCATCTTCAACTGCCTCCTCATGGCGGCGGCCTCCGAGCTCGCGGCCCGTCAGCGCGCCATGAAGTCGGCGACCGACAACGCCGAGGAGCTCATCAAGAAGTACACCCGACTGGCCAACCAGGCCCGTCAGGCCGAGATCACCCAGGAGATCTCCGAGATCGTCGGCGGGGCCGGGGCCCTGGCCGAGTCCAAGTGAGAAGGTAGAGAGAACCCATGACTGCCACCGTCACCGAAGAGAACACCACCCAGGCGGGTGGGGTCGGGCGCATCTCCCGCGTCACCGGCCCGGTCGTCGACGTCGAGTTCAGCGCCGACACCATGCCCGACCAGTACAACCTGCTCACCACCGAGGTCGCGCTGGGGGACACCACCCGCACGCTGAACCTCGAGGTCGCCCAGCACATCGGCGACAACATGGTCCGAGCCATCTCCCTGCAGCCCACCGACGGCCTCGTCCGCGGCGCCCAGGTCCAGGACACCGGCGGCCCGATCAGCGTCCCCGTCGGCGACGTCACCCTCGGCAAGGTCTTCAACGCGACCGGCGCCTGCCTCAACCTCGAGGAGGGCGAGACCCTCGAGGTCAACGAGCGCTGGGGCATCCACCGCTCCGCCCCGGCCTTCGACCAGCTCGAGTCGAAGACGCAGATGTTCGAGACCGGCATCAAGGTCATCGACCTGCTCACCCCCTACGTCCAGGGTGGCAAGATCGGCCTCTTCGGTGGTGCCGGTGTCGGCAAGACCGTCCTCATCCAGGAGATGATCGCCCGAGTCGCACGCGACCACGGCGGTGTCTCCGTCTTCGCCGGTGTCGGCGAGCGCACCCGTGAGGGCAACGACCTCATGGTCGAGATGGAGGAGGCCGGCGTCCTCGGTCAGACCTCCCTGGTCTTCGGCCAGATGGACGAGCCGCCGGGCACGCGTCTGCGCGTCGCCCTGTCCGCGCTGACGATGGCGGAGTACTTCCGCGACGTGCAGAAGCAGGACGTCCTGCTCTTCATCGACAACATCTTCCGCTTCACGCAGGCCGGCTCCGAGGTCTCCACGCTGCTGGGCCGCATGCCCTCCGCCGTGGGCTACCAGCCGACCCTCGCCGACGAGATGGGCGTCCTCCAGGAGCGCATCACCTCGACGCGTGGTCACTCGATCACCTCGATGCAGGCGATCTACGTGCCGGCCGACGACTACACCGACCCGGCCCCGGCGACGACCTTCGCCCACCTCGACGCGACGACCGAGCTCAACCGTGAGATCGCGTCCATGGGTATCTACCCGGCCGTGGACCCGCTCACCTCGACGAGCCGCATCCTCGACCGTCGGTACATCGCGGAGGACCACTACAACACCGCGGTGCGCGTCAAGCAGATCCTCCAGAAGAACAAGGAGCTGCAGGACATCATCGCGATCCTCGGTATCGACGAGCTGTCCGAGGAGGACAAGATCCTCGTCAACCGTGCCCGTCGCATCCAGCGCTTCCTGTCGCAGAACACCTACGTCGCCAAGCAGTTCACCGGCATCGAGGGTTCGACGGTCCCGCTGAGCGACACGATCGAGGCCTTCACCAAGATCGCCGACGGCGAGTACGACCACGTCGCCGAGCAGGCCTTCTTCATGTGCGGTGGCCTCGACGACGTCGAGCGCCAGTGGGCGGACATCCAGAAGAACCTCTGACCCGACCCCGCGTCACCGTGACGGCCGCTCCCTTCGCTCGAAGGGGGCGGCCGTCGCCGTCCCCGGACCCGTTGGGGCGAAGGGGGCCGCGGCACCTACACTGGCGGCCATGACGACTCCCGGTGAGCACCCCGACCAGCAGCCCGGTCCGCCCCCTCCGCCCGGCGCGCAGAGCGCCCCGCAGGGGCAGGGCGGTCAGCCCACGGCCGGCGGCTACCAGCAGCACGGTGCCTACCAGCAGCAGGGTGGGTACCAGCAGGCGCCCCAGCTGACCGGCGGCGAGCGCTACCACCTCAACGTCATGGGCCAGGAGTACGGCCCCTACGGACTGACCGAGCTCGCCGGCATGGCGACCGGCGGCCAGCTCAAGGGCGACACCCCGGTGCGGGCGGAGGGGCAGCAGAACTGGTTCCCCGCGTCGCAGGTGCCCGGGCTCTTCTCCAGCCGCGAGTGGATGACGACCCTGCTGCTGTCGATCTTCGTCGGCAGCCTCGGCGTCGACCGCTTCTACCTCGGCCAGACCGGCCTCGGCGTCCTCAAGCTGCTCACCTGCGGTGGCGCGGGCATCTGGCAGATCATCGACATCATCTTCGTGGTCACCCGCAAGATGGTCGACGTCGACGGGCGGCCGCTGCGGTGACCCAGCAGGTCCACGGCCGGGTCCACCTGGCGCGAGGCGTCAGCATCGCGGAGCGATGGGTCGTGCCCGTCGTCGCCGCGATCAGCCTCGTCGGGTTGGTCATCGCCCGGCTGTGGCCCGTCCCGTCCGTCGACGGCGGGACACCGACCTGCCTCATGCGCACCCTCACCGGGCTGCCCTGCCCCGGGTGCGGCATGACCCGCTCGTGGGTGCACCTGGCGCACGGCGACGTCGCGACCGCCTTCGAGTACAACCTCTTCGGCCCGGTCGCCATGGCCGCGGCCGCCGGCATCGTCGTGTGGACCGTCTACGCCCTCGTGCGGCGGGTACCGACGCACTCGTTGCTCGACAAGGTCAACCCCCGCATCCTGCTCGGCCTGACGGTGCTGTGGCTGGCCTACTCAGCCGTGCGGATCATCAGCCTCTCGCTGGGGCAGGACTACTTCGCGCTCGTCGTCGCCTGAGGCGCGCGCAGACCCCCTCCGGGTGCGGGATACGATGGACTCCCGCACCACCCCGAGACGAAGGACCCCGCAGTGAGCTCCCTCAACGTCGAACTCGTCGCCGCCGACCGCAAGGTCTGGTCCGGCGAGGCCAGCATGGTCCGTGCCCGCAGCACCGAGGGCGAGATCGGCATCCTGCCCGGCCACACCCCCCTGCTCGGCGTCCTCGTCGAGGGCGACGTCGTCATCCAGACCGAGGGTGGGGAGCAGACCGCCACGATCGATGGCGGCTTCCTCTCCGTCGACAGCGACACCGTGACCATCGTCGCCGAGACCGTCCAGACCCCGGCCAAGGCCTGACACAGGTCCCATGTCCACCCTGCAGGCGGTCGAGCTCGTCCTGCTGGCAGGGTGCGTGGTCATCGCGCTCTGGCTCGTCGTCCTCTGGCTGCGACGCCGGTCGCTGGCCGCCCACGGACCCGTCAGCCCTTGCGCCGTCAAGCTGCCCGAGTCGCACCGTTGGCGACTCGGGCTGCTGCGTCTCGGCCCCGAGCAGCTCGACTGGTTCAGCGTCGGGGGAGTGACGACCCACCCGACGATGTCCTGGCACCGCCGCGGCCTCGAGATCTCCACGCCGACGTCGGGGGAGACCATCTCGATCCCCGGGCTGGACTCGGCCGTCGCCATCACACTGACCACCCACGGCAGCGAGGTCGCCCGGCTGGCCCTGGAGCCGAAGATCTACCCGGCCGTGCGGTCGTGGCTGGAGTCGGCGCCCCCGGGCCACAACGTCAACGTGACCTGACCCCCCTTCGCCTGCGGGAGCCCGGGGAATGTCGATCAACCCTGCAAGACCCTAGGGTCTTGCAGGGTTTGCAGAACCCTAGGCCCGTGCGCCCTTGGTGGGGCGCTCCTCGCGGCCGCCGCCGGGCTGCCACAGCACGTCGCCGCCGATCGGCAGGTTGGCCACGCGGGCGAGGATGAAGAGCAGGTCCGACAGCCGGTTGAGATAGGTCGTCGTCAGCGGGTTGACCCCGCCCACGCCGCGCTCGTCGGCGGTCTCCGTGCCGTAGTCCTCGCGCGCCGCCCACGCGGAGCGCTCCGCGCGGCGCACGACCGTCGTCGCGTGGTGCAGGTGGGCGGAGCCCGGGGTGCCGCCGGGGAGGATGAAGGAGCGCAGCTTCTCCACCTGCGTCAGGTAGTGGTCGCAGTCCGCCTCGAGCTCGTCGACCCACTCCTGCTTGACCCGCAGCGGCGGGTACTCCGGGTCGCTCTGCAGCGGCGTCGACAGGTCGGCCCCGAGGTCGAAGAGGTCGTTCTGCACCCGGGTGAGCGTCGTGACGACCTCCTCCGAAAGCTCGCCCGTCGCGATGGCGACGCCGATGACGGCATTGGCCTCGTTGGCGTCGGCGTAGGCCTGCAGGCGGGAGTCGGTCTTGCTCGTGCGGCTGAAGTCGCCGAGCGCGGTCGTCCCCTCGTCGCCGGTGCGGGTGTAGATCCGGGTGAGGTTGACCATGCCGCCATCGTGGCAGACCCGGCCGCCTGACCGCCCGGCGGTGCGGTCCTGACTCGCTGCAGGAGATGACGTGATCGCATCGTGACGGCTGGGTGCAGCCGGATCGGTGTCTCGCACGTCACACTGGATGACAACGGTTCGGCAGGGGAAAGCAGGTAACCGTCATGAGCGCAATGACCGCGCTGAGCCCAGTGGGCGGCACCGGGACCACTCGCGTGCGGGTGCACGTGCCCTTCGACATCCGGCACAGCGCCGACCTGCGGCAGGGCTTCGTCGCCGCCCTGCACGAAGGGGGCGACCTCCTCCTCGTCGACCTCACCGAGTCCACGGTCGTCGACAAGGTCGGCTTCGCGACCCTCGTGGGGGCGCACGCCCGGGCCGCGCGCGCCGGCCGTCGTCTGCGCTACGTCGCGCGACGAGCGCACCACCCGTCTGCTG
>NZ_JBNFOF010000028.1:0-21444 GCF_057364645.1 Janibacter sp. CFPM2_SD2 | reverse complement strand
GGTCGAGCTCGACGGCCGCTGGGGCGGGAGAGGCGATCGCGACACGCCCGGCGCCACCCGACGCTATGCCCGACGGCAGGAGTCGTGGGCTGCGGCCCGACCCGCGCGTGGAGTGGCTCGACGCCGCGTCCCACGGCCTGCGGAGCAGGGCGCTGGAGCTCGCGGTGCGTCCGACACAATGGACCCCATGACGCTGCGATTCACCAAGGGCCACGGGACCGAGAACGACTTCGTCCTCGTCCCCGACCTCGACGGCGAGCTCGACCTCACCCCCTCGCAGGTCGCGCTCCTCGCCGACCGGCAGGCCGGTATCGGCGGTGACGGCGTCATCCGGGTCGTGCGCACCGAGCACGCCGCCGAGGAGGAGGTCCGGGCTCTCGCCGGCGAGGCGGAGTGGTTCATGGACTACCGCAACCACGACGGGTCCTTGGCCCAGATGTGCGGCAATGGCACGCGCGTCTTCGCGACCTGGCTGCGCCGCGAGGGGCTCGTCGACGACGAGTTCAGCATCGCCACCCGGGCGGGGCTCAAGGGGATCCGCTTCGAGGGTGACCAGGTCGTGACGCACATGGGCCGGTGGCGCTTCGTCGACGAGGCGAAGGCCCAGGCGCAGGGCTTCGACGCGCTCGTCCACGTCGAGGAGGCCGAGGACATCACCGAGCCCTACTCGGCGCTCTCGCTCGACCTCGGCAACCCGCACACCGTCGTGGCGCTGCCGCCCAACGTCAACCTCAACGGCCTGCGCCTGCGCCGCCCGCCGGCGGTCAACCCCGTGCCGCCCGAGGGCAGCAACGTCGAGTTCGTGCGGGTGCTCGGCCCCGGCCGGATCTCGATGCGCGTCCACGAGCGCGGCGTCGGCGAGACCCGCTCGTGCGGCACCGGCGTGTGCGCCGCCGCGATCGGCACCGCCTTCTGGTCCGGTGACGTCGACGCCTCGAGCGAGTACACCGTCGAGGTCCCCGGTGGCACCCTGCGGGTGCGCCTGCTGCCCGGCCGCGAGGTGGAGCTCGCCGGCCCGGCCGTGCTCGTGGCGACGGGACGGACGACGCTCGTGTGACCCCCTTCGTCCCGGGGCGCCGTGGTGCCCGCTCGCGCTGCGCGTGAGGCCGATCACACCTAGCGTGGATGCATGGGACGCGCCACACCGACCTTGATCAGCACGCTCGCGGCCGGGGCCCTGGCCCTGACCGCCGCCACCGGGGGCACCGCCACGGCGGACCCCGGCCCGCCGCCCGTCGGCCACGACCTGCCCAAGGTGCCCGTCATGCGGGGCGGAGGCGGAGCGGTCGCCTCCGTCGACCCGATCGTCAGCCAGATCGGCATCGACGTGCTCGAGCGCGGTGGCAATGCCGCCGACGCAGCGGTCGCGATGGCCGGTGCCGTCGGGGTCGTCGAGCCCTACAGCTCCGGGCCCGGGGGTGGCGGCTTCTTCGTCCACTACGACGCCGAGACCGGCAAGGTCGAGACCATCGACGGCCGGGAGACGGCACCCGCGAGCTTCGACGAGTCGGTCTTCACCGAGAGCGACGGGAGCGCGATGGACTTCGACACCGTCGTCAACTCCGGTCTCTCCGTGGGGGTCCCGGGCACGCCGGCCACTTGGGAGATGGCCGCCGAGCGCTACGGCACGATGTCGCTCAACCAGCTGCTCAAGCCGGCCGAGAACACCGCGCGCAAGGGCTTCGTCGTCGACCAGCCCTTCCACGACGCGACGGTCGACAACGCCGAGCGCTTCGCGAAGTTCCCCGACACGGCGAAGATCTACCTGCCCGGCGGCGAGCCGATCAAGGTCGGCGCCGTCCTGCGCAACCCCGACCTGGCCAAGACCTATCGCCTGCTGCGCACCCACGGCGCCGACGCGATGCAGCGCGGCGCGATCGGTGAGGCGGTCGTCGACACCGCTCGCAACCCGCGTACCGCACCCGGTGTCACGGTGCCCAAGGGTGAGATGACCCGGTCGGACATGCGCTCCTACAAGGCCCTGGTCAAGGCGCCCACGCACAGCGAGCACCGCGGCCTCGACATCTACGGCATGGCAGCGCCGAGCTCGGGTGGCATCGCCGTCGGCGAGATCCTCAACCTGCTCGAGTCATACGAGGAGCGCACCGGCAAGCGCACCCAGGACCTCAGCGAGGGGGAGTGGGCGCACTGGTTCGCCGAGGCGTCGGCGACCTCCTTCGCCGACCGCAACCGCTGGGTCGGCGACGTGCCCGACGTGCCGACCGACGAGCTGCTGTCGCAGGACTTCGCCGACGAGCGCTCGTGCCTCTTCGGTGAGGACTCGGCGATGGCCCGCCCCGTCCCCTTCGGCCAGCCGGACGGCTCCTATGGCGACTGCCAGACCTCGACCGACACCACCGCGGTCGGGTCGGAGGACCAGCACACGACCTCGCTCACGGCCGTCGACAAGGACGGCAACACCGTGACCTACACGCTGACGATCGAGCAGTACGGCGGCAGCGGCATGGTCGTGCCGGGTTACGGGTTCCTGCTCAACAACGAGCTGACGGACTTCAACTTCACGCCCGTGACGAAGGGGGTGCCCGACCCCAACCTGCCCGGTCCCGGCAAGCGGCCGCGCTCGTCGATGGCCCCGACCATCGTCCTCGAGGACGGCAAGCCGTGGATGACCGCCGGCAGCCCCGGCGGCGCGACGATCATCACGACCGTCGCCCAGCTCGTCGGCGGGGTCGTCGACCGCGACATGGCCATCGGCGACGCGCTCGCGGCGCCGCGGTCTCCTCGCGCAACGGCGCGGCCACCGAGCTCGAGCCGGCGCTCGCCGACGGCGACGTCGGTGACTACCTGCGCACCCTGGGCCACACGACGAAGAAGGTCGACCGGATCGGCAACGCGAGCGGCATCCGGGTGCACGCTCCCGACGACCTGGAGGCCGCGGCCGAGCCCACCCGCGCCGGCGGCGGGTCGGCGATGGTCGTCGACCCGGACGAGTGACGGTGGGCCGGCAGCGCTGAGGCTCGCCGTAGGCTCCCCGGATGGAGCTGATCACGGAGCTGTCCTGCGGCGACTGGCTGCGTGCGCGGGGCGGTGACTGGGCACGCGTCGGAGGGGCCGCGGGCGCGGGCTTCGAGGCCTACGCGCGCATCCTGCACCCGGTGCCGGGCCACCGCGAGGACCTCACGGTCACCGACCGGTGGGGCATGCACCCGGTGCTGGAGGAGGCGCGCTGGCCGTGGTCCCGCGTCGCGGCCCGGCAGGGTCTGGCGATGCACCCGCTCGTCCAGTGGAACCGGCTCGCCGATCTGCACCAGGGGACCGCCTTCGCCGACGGCTGGCGGGTCGGTCAGACCCGCGAGGGGTCCCTCGACGTCGACCTGCTCGCCGGGCTGGCCGGGCACCTGCGGCAGGCGACGGGCACGCCCGAGGAGCTCGTCGTCGGCATCTGGTCGGGGTGGGGTGAGCTCACGGGATCCACATCGGTCTGCACGGTCTTCGAGAGCACGGACAGTGGTCTCGAGGACGCCGACGACGCGGCGGAGGTCGACGCGCGGCTGCGTCGCCACCTCGAGGAGCGGCGTACCGCAGTCGCGCCCGACGTCGCTGCAGCGGTGCGCCGCGGCCCACTCCTGGAGCTCCCGGGTCGCGAGTACGTGCTGCTGGCGACCGACTGCGACGAGCTGACCGACGAGTCGTGGCCGCGCCGGGCTGGGATCGGGTGGACCTCGGTCTTCGAGGGGCCGCTCCCGCAGCTCGTCTGGCCGGCGGACAGGCCTGGGTGGTTGCTAGCGAGATCGACCTGGACAGCACGATCGTCGCCGGGACGCGGGCGCTCGTCGACGCGGTGGTCGCCGACGACCGCTTCGAGGCCTTCGAGGTCGACGAGGACGGTGACCTCACCTGGGAAGGTGACCGGGTCAACCCGCCGCGGGCCGGCTGGTCCGCAGGATCCTGAAGCCCTTGCTCGACCCGACCCGCTCCGTCGGCAGGCCCAGCTCGGTGCTGATCCAGCGCTGGTAGCCGTCGGCGCCGAGGTTCTTGCCGATGACGAGGTGAGCGTCGGCTCCCGGCGCGAGGCGAGGCAGCCAGGTGCGCAGCAGCTCGTGGACGGCGGGCTTGCCGATGCGGATCGGCGGGTTGGACCAGATGGCGGCGAAGGGGAGATTCGTCGGCACCTCGTCCGGACGGGCGGTCCGCACGTTGGTCAGCCCGAGGGCGCCGCATTGCGGCGGGTGAGGTCGAGCGCCCGCTCCGTGACGTCGACGGCCCAGACCGTGGCGTCGGGGGCCCGGAGCGCGAGGGTGAGGGCGATCGGGCCCCAGCCGCAGCCGATGTCGAGCAGGTCTGCGGCAGAGGGGGGTTGGGGCACCGCGTCGAGCAGGATCGCCGTCGCCTTGTCGAGACCGGTGGGGGAGAAGGTGCCACCTGCGGTCTCCACCGTGACCTCTCGGCCGGCGAGCGTGACATCCAGCGGGCGTCGCTCGGCATCGGTCGCGGCAGGGGAGTCGGTGAAGTAGTGGTCGGTCACGGGACAACCCTAGGTGCGCTGTCGGTGGTGGGTGACAGGCTGATGCTGTCGACGGGGGTGCTTCGGCCGGGGTGGTTGCGGCGGGACAGTTCTTGGCTCACCCTGCCATCTATCGAACAGGTGTTCGATGGATGGCAGGGTGAGGAGGCGCGATGACCGAGACGACAGTGCGGGGCAGTGGCGAGTGCGACGCCAGCAGTGAGGCGCGCTTGCCCGACGCACTGGCGGCGAGCGGGCTCGATCCGGGCGGGGGGAGGCCCCATGAGGTGGTCCACGGCACCCCGACCGGCGTCGAGTACCGCAGCCTGGCCCCACCATCCCTCGGTCACGGCCGTGGGTCGATCGGGCAGGTGTCTACCGGTCCGGTGCCTGCAGGTCCGATGGAGGTGTCACACCCGGACGTGCTGTGGTCGCCCCTCGAGGTGCGCCTCGGTGAGCTCTTCGCCGCCTGATCAGTCGACGTCCTCGTCCACCCAGTCGAGGGTCTTGGAGATGGCCTTGGTCCAGTTGCGGTGCAGCCGCTCGACCTCGTCCTCGTCCATCGCCGGCGACCATCGCTTCCCCTCGGACCAGTTGTCGACGATCTCGTCCGTCGATTCCCAGTAGCCGACGGCCAAACCGGCGGCGTAGGCGGCACCCAGGGCCGTGGTCTCGGCGATCTGCGGCCGCACGACGTCGACGCCGAGCATGTCCGCCTGGAACTGCATGAGCGTGTCGTTGGCGACCATCCCCCCGTCGACCTTGAGCTCGGTCAGCCGCCCGCCAGCCCGCTCGGCGTCGGCCTGCATCGCGTCGAGCACGTCACGTGTCTGGTAGGCCGTCGACTCCAGCGCCGCACGCGCGATGTGGGCCTTCGTGGCGTAGCGGGTCAGCCCGAGGATCGCGCCGCGTGCGTCTGGCCGCCAGTGCGGGGCGAAGAGCCCGGAGAAGGCCGGCACGAAGTACACCCCGCCGTTGTCCTCGACGCTGCAGGCGAGCGCTTCGACCTGGGGTGCCTCCTTGATGAAGCCGAGGTTGTCGCGCAGCCACTGGATCAGCGACCCGGTCACGGCGATCGACCCCTCCAGGGCGTAGACCGCGTCCTGCTCGCCGAGCTGGTAGCAGACCGTCGTCAGCAGGCCGTTGTCGCTGGAGACGATCTCGGTGCCGGTGTTGAGCAGCATGAAGTTGCCGGTGCCGTAGGTGTTCTTGGCGGTGCCCGGCGTCAGGCAGGCCTGACCGAAGGTCGCGGACTGCTGGTCGCCGAGGATCCCCGCGATCGGCGTGCCGTTGAGGACGCCGGGCTTGCACTCGCCGTAGACCTCTGACGAGGAGCGGATCTCCGGCAGTACCTGGACCGGCACCCCGATGGCCTCGCAGGTCGCCTCGTCCCACTGGAGCGTGCGCAGGTCCATGAGCATCGTGCGCGAGGCATTGGTGACGTCCGTGACGTGCACGCCGTCGTTCTCGCCGCCGCCGGTGAGGTTCCACAGCACCCAGGTGTCCATCGTCCCGGCGAGCAGCTCGCCAGCCTCGGCGCGCTCGCGGGCGCCCTCGACGTGGTCAAGGATCCACGCGATCTTGGGCCCGGCGAAGTAGGTCGCGAGCGGCAGCCCGCAGACCTCCTTGAAGCGGTCGAGCCCGCCGTCGGCCGCGAGCTCGTCGACGATTCCCTGGGTGCGGGTGTCCTGCCAGACGACCGCGTGGTGGATGGGCTGGCCGGTCGCCTTCTCCCACACGACGGTCGTCTCACGCTGGTTGGTGATGCCGACGGCCTCGATGTGGCCGCTGTTGAGGTTGGCCTTGCCGAGTGCCCCGCCGATGACCCGGCGGGTGTTGCCCCAGATCTCCAGCGCGTCGTGCTCGACCCAGCCGGCCCGCGGGAAGATCTGCTCGTGCTCGATCTGGTCGCTCGCGAGACCCGTCCCTCGCGGTCGAAGACCATGGCCCGGGTGCTCGTCGTCCCTTGGTCGATGGACAGCACGTACGTCGTCGCAGCACTCATGGGCGGCATCCTGTCAGGTTGGCTGCATGCATGGGCGCCGAGCCGACTACCGTTGTGCCATGCCACTTCCCACGCCGCTCGACCCCCAGCAGCGCGCCGCGGCCTGGCGCCGCATCGCCGACGAGGACCTGGACGTCCTGGTCGTCGGTGGTGGCGTCACCGGTGCCGGCGTCGCGCTCGACGCCGCGACCCGTGGTCTCAAGGTCGCCCTCGTCGAGCAGCGCGACTTCGCCTCTGGGACCTCCTCGCGCTCCAGCAAGCTCTTCCACGGCGGCGTCCGCTACCTCGAGCAGCTCAACTTCGCGCTGGTCCGCGAGGCCCTCCAGGAGCGTGAGCTCATGCTCACCCGCATCGCGCCGCACCTGGTCAAGCCGGTGAGCTTCCTCTACCCCCTCTCTCACCCGGTCTGGGAGCGGCCCTACGTCACCGCGGGCCTGACCCTCTACGACACGATGGGCGGCGGCCGCTCGGTGCCCCGCACCAAGCAGATGACGAAGGGGGGAGTGCGCCGGATCGCGCCGGGCCTGAAGCCCTCCGCGCACCACGGCGGCCTGCTCTACCACGACGCCCAGTGCGACGACGCCCGCCACACCCTCACCGTCGTGCGCACGGCAGCGGCCTACGGCGCCACCGTGCTCAACTCCGCCAAGGTCACCGGCCTGCTCCATGCGGGCGAGCGGGTCGTCGGTGCCCGGGTGCTCGACGTCGAGACCGGCGACGAGGTCGAGGTCAACGCGTCGGTGGTCATCAACTGCACCGGCGTGTGGACGACGACATCCAGACCATGGCCGGCGGTCGCGGCCGCTTCCACGTGCGCGCGAGCAAGGGCGTGCACATCGTCGTCGCCCGCGACCGGGTCAACTCCGAGACCGGTCTGATCCTGCGGACGGAAAAATCGGTCCTCTTCTGCATCCCGTGGGGCACCCACTGGATCATCGGCACGACCGACACCGACTGGAACCTCTCCCGGGCGCACCCGGCCGCGACGGCCGCGGACATCGACTACATCCTCGAGCAGATCAACGGCGTGCTGCTCACCCCGCTGACCCGCGACGACATCCAGGGGGTCTACGCCGGTCTGCGTCCGCTGCTCGCGGGGGAGTCGGAGGAGTCCTCGCAGCTCAGTCGCGAGCACGCCGTCGCCCGCCCGCAGCCGGGCCTGATCTCCATCGCCGGCGGCAAGTACACGACCTATCGGGTCATGGCCGCCGACGCCGTCGACGCCGCCCGCGAGGACCTCTCGCCCGGCGTGCCCGAGAGCGTCACCGCGCACATCCCGCTCGTCGGGGCCGAGGGCTACCAGGCGCTGGTCAACCAGCTCGACACCCTCAGCCGCCGACACGACCTCCCGGTCTGGCGGGTGACCCACCTGCTCGACCGCTACGGCTCGATGGCCGTCGACCTCTTCGCCATGATCGACGAGGACCGCTCTCTCGCAGAGCCGCTCGCCGGCGCGGAGGAGTACCTGCGGGTCGAGGTCGTCTACGCGGCACGCCACGAGGCGACGCTCCACCTCAACGACCTGCTGACCCGTCGGATGCGCATCTCCATCGAGACGCCCGACCGCGGCGTCGAGGCGGCCGAGCCCGCCGCGCGCATCCTCGCCGCCGAGCTCGGCTGGGACGAGGAGCGCGCGACCTCGGAGGTCGAGCACTACCTGCGCCGGGTCCAGGCCGAGATCGAGAGCCAGCAGATGACCGAGGACGAGCGGGCGGACGCCGAGCGCACCGAGGCGACCGACATCCGCGTGCTGGCGAAGGGCTGACCCGCCGGCCACCTGCCGGTCACCAGCAGCCCACGTCGGCGCCACCCGGCACCCACGTGCCCGCCACGTGACGCTGCCAGCCTCGGGCCCATGCCCGAGATCTCGCGTCGCGTCGTCCTGTCCTCCACCGTCGCCGCTGCCGGTGCGGCGGCGCTCCAGCCGTCGGCCGTCGCCGCGCCCTTCCAGGTGCACCGCAGCCGTCCGCTGCTGACCTCCGGCGTCTCGTCAGGTGACGTCACGACCGACTCGGCGGTCCTGTGGGCCGGGGCGGACCGCCCTTCGCGCATGGTCGCCACGATCACCGGGCCGGGCCGCTCCCGCCGGACCGTCCGCGGGCCGTGGGTCACGCCCGGCACCGACCACACGGGCAAGATCGACCTGCGGCACCTCGCGCCGGGTCGGCGCCACGAGATCGAGGTCGGCTTCGAGGACGACGAGGGGCGAAGGGGGCAGACCGCGGACCTGTCCTTCGCGACGGCCACGCAGGGCCGGGGCGGTCAGTCCTTCGTGTGGACCGGTGACACCGCCGGCCAGGGGTGGGGGATCAACCCCGACCTCGGCGGCTACGTCGCCTACCGGGCGATGCACGAGACCCGCCCCGACTTCTTCGTCCACGCCGGCGACACGATCTACGCCGACGGGCCGATCGAGGCACAGGTCACCGAGCCCGACGGGCAGGTGTGGCGCAACCTCGTCATCCCGGAGGTCGAGCAGCGGGCGCAGAGCCTCGCGGAGTTCCGCGGGCGGCACCGCTACAACCATCTCGACGACAACCTGCGGGCGATGTACGCCGACGTGCCGGTCATCGCCCAGTGGGACGACCACGAGACGACGAACAACTGGTACCCCGGTGAGATCCTCACCGACCCGGCCTACGACCGTGAGCGTCGCGTCGACGTCCTCGCGCGCTGGGCGAAGCGGGCGTGGTGGGAGTGGCAGCCGATCAGCAACGGCCAGGACCGCCCCGACGGGCGCGGATCCACCGCAAGGTCTCGCGCGGCCGGCACCTCGACGTCTTCTGCCTCGACATGCGCACCCACAAGGACCCCAACACGGCGGGGACCGAGCGGGAGCGCACCTCGCTCATGGGGGAGGAGCAGGTGCGCTGGCTCGCGAGCGAGCTCAAGCGGTCGCGCGCCACGTGGAAGGTGATCTCCGCCGACCTGCCGATCGGGATCGTCGTGCCCGACGGCGAGGCCCAGGAGTCGCTGTCCAACCGTGACCCGGGCGCCCCGCTGGGCAAGGAGCTCGAGATGGCCTGGCTGCTGCGCGAGATCAAGGACGTGCCCGGCGTCGTGTGGATCACCGCCGACGTGCACTACTGCGCCGCGCACCACTACAGCCCGGAGCGAGCGGCCTTCACCGACTTCTCGCCCTTCTGGGAGTTCGTCGCCGGCCCGATCAACGCCGGCACCTTCGGGCCCAACGAGATGGACGCGACCTTCGGTCCCCGGGTCGACTTCATCAAGACGGCGGACTACCCCAACCAGTCGCCGCGGGGCGGCAACCAGTTCTTCGGGCACGCCGACGTCGCCGACGACGGGCGGCTGACGGTCACCCTGCGCGACGCGCAGGGCACGGTGCTCTACACCCGGGAGCTGTCGCCGGAGAGGTGATCGGCCTCCTCGAGGACGATCGGCGCGCGCCCTTCGTCCCGCACGAGGGTGAACCACGCGATCGTGAGGAGCACGAGCGCACCCGCCCCGACGTAGAAGGCGTCGCGCCCGGAGTCGGTCGTCGCGAGCAGCACGATCACGCCGACCATGAAGGCCATCGCGATGACGTTGAGGACCGGGAAGAAGGGCATCGCGAAGCCCGTGGGCCGCAGGCCCTCGCGCGCCATCCGGGTACGCATCCGCAGGTGCGCGAGCAGGATCATCAGCCAGGTGAAGACCGTGGCGAAGGACGCGATCGCCGCGACGAAGAAGAAGAGCCGGTCCTCGATGACGAGGAAGAGCACGAGCCCGACCGCGCCGGCGCCGAACATGCACAGCACCGGGTAGATCGGGATGTGCGCTCGCGGTGACAGGTGGAGGAAGGAGCGAGGTGCGTGGCCCTGCTCGGCGAGGCCGTACATCGTGCGCGAGCAGGCGTAGAAGATCGCGTTCATCGCCGACAGGGCAGCGGTGAGGACGACGAAGTTCATCACGTGCTGGGCCGCCGGGACCTGGAGCGCGGCGAAGACCTCGACGAAGGGGGAGGACTCACCGGTGACCTCGTCCCACGGGATGATCGACATGATGACCGCGAGCGCCGCGACGTAGAAGAGCAGGATGCGGAAGGGCACGGTGTTGACCGCGCGCCCGATCGAGTGCTCCGGGTCGTCGGCCTCGCCGGCCGTCATGCCGAGCGTCTCGATGCCGCCGAAGGAGAAGACGACGACGCTGAAGCTCATGATGATGCCCCAGAGGCCGAAGGGGGCGAAGCCGTCGTGGCTCCACAGGTGCGCGACGTCCGGGGTCGTGCCCCCGACCTCGCGCCCCCAGAGGATGAGCGCCAGTCCACCGACGACGAGCGCGATGATCGCGGTGACCTTGATGAGGGAGAACCAGAACTCCATCTCGCCGAAGACCCGCACCGCCATGAGGTTGAGGGCACCGATGAGGGCGATGGCCGCGGCCATCCACACCCAGCCGGGGACACCGGGGAACCACAGGCCCATGTAGGTCGCGACGGCGGTCATGTCGGCGATGGCGACGACCGCGAGCTCGAGCCAGAAGACCCAGCCGACGATGAAGCCGGCGTAGGGGCCGAGGAAGGAGCCGGCGTACTGTGCGAAGGAGCCGGCGACGGGGTGGCGCACGGCCATCTCACCGAGGGCCCGCATGACGATGTAGACCATGAAGCCGGCGACCGCGTAGGCGACGAGGACGGCCGGGCCGGCGGCCTGGATCGTCTCGGACGAGCCGTAGAAGAGGCCCGTGCCGATGGCGGTGCCCAGTGCGATGAACTGGACGTGGCGGGGGTTGAGGCCGCGGTCGAGGTGCTCGTGGTCGGGCACGGCGCCCGCGGTCGAAGAGGTGGAGGGCACGGGCGAGCACCCTACCCGGTGCCCGTGCTGACCTCCTCCACCTCGCCGTCGAACCGGGCGCCGGCGAGGGC
Source organism: Janibacter sp. CFPM2_SD2 (assembly GCF_057364645.1). Classification (NCBI taxonomy): domain Bacteria; kingdom Bacillati; phylum Actinomycetota; class Actinomycetes; order Micrococcales; family Intrasporangiaceae; genus Janibacter; species Janibacter sp. CFPM2_SD2. The sequence goes on along the minus strand of NZ_JBNFOF010000028.1, from coordinate 10,107 downwards.
CAGGCCGGAGAGCGCGAGGTCGATGTCGGCCTGCGGCACCCGCGGCGAGGTGGTGAGCGCCAGCGCGTAGCCGCCGAGCTCGAGGACGACGACGGCCCCGGTCTCGCGGACCTCGAGCGGCGCGAAGGTCATGGCGTCGATCGTCGGGGCGGTGGGCTGGTCCGCGGAGCGCCCGAGGAGCGGCCCGGCGAAGGCATCGCCGACGGTGCCGCTGGCGAACTGCCACACCGACCGGGCGAAGGCCGTGGCCGAGGGCTTCACGGTCCGCACCGGCACGCGCACCTCTCGCCGGAGGGCCGCTCGACAGGGGGCGGTGGCTCCATGGCGACCGACTGTAGCCGGGCAGAAGGGACTATTGGCTGGCCTGCAGGCGTTGCAGAGTGCGATCCTGAGGAGAACATGACCGAACCACTGCACAGCGCGCGCGACGACGCCGACGACACCAACCCCAGCCCGACGATCGACCGGGTGCTCTCGAGGCGCGCGCAGGCGCTGGCCGACCCCGGCGACGGCTTCCTCGAGCCGGCCGGCGACATCGACTACGACGGCGACCAGCTCGACCGCGAGGAGCGCTCCGCCCTTCGCCGTGTGCAGGGTCTGTCGACCGAGCTCGAGGACATCACCGAGGTCGAGTACCGCCAGCTGCGGCTGGAGCGGGTCGTCCTCGCGGCCGTCTGGAGCGACGGGACCGCCGCCGACGCCGAGAACTCGCTGCGCGAGCTCGCCGCGCTCGCGGAGACCGCCGGCTCCGAGGTGCTCGCCGGCGTCCTGCAGCGGCGCCAGACCCCCGACCCGGGCACCTATCTCGGCTCGGGCAAGGCGCAGGAGCTCAAGGACATCGTCGTCGCCGAGGGGGCGGACACCGTCGTGTGCGACACCGAGCTGGCCCCGAGCCAGCGGCGTGCGCTCGAGGACGTCGTCAAGGTCAAGGTCATCGACCGCACCGCCCTGATCCTCGACATCTTCGCCCAGCACGCGAAGTCCCGTGAGGGCAAGGCCCAGGTCGAGCTCGCCCAGCTGCAGTACCTCCTGCCCCGCCTGCGTGGCTGGGGTGAGTCGATGTCCCGGCAGGCCGGTGGCCAGGCGGCCGGCGGTCAGGGCATGGGCTCGCGCGGTCCCGGTGAGACGAAGATCGAGCTCGACCGCCGCCGGATCAACTCCCGCATCGCCAAGCTCAAGCGCGAGCTCGCGGGCATGAAGACCCACCGCGACACCCGCCGGGCCGCCCGCGCGCACCGCCAGGTGCCTGCCGTGGCCATCGCCGGCTACACCAATGCCGGCAAGTCGACCCTGCTCAACCGCCTCACCCACGCAGGTGTCCTCGTCGACAACCAGCTCTTCGCCACCCTCGACACGACGGTGCGGCGGGCCGAGACGCCCGACGGGCGCGAGTACACGCTCACCGACACCGTCGGCTTCGTGCGGGCGCTCCCGCACCAGCTCGTCGAGGCCTTCCGCTCGACGCTCGAGGAGGTCGCCGACGCCGACCTGCTCCTGCACGTCGTCGACGGCTCGCACCCCGACCCCGAGGGCCAGATCTCGGCCGTGCGCGCCGTGCTCGCCGACGTCGACGCGACCGACGTCAAGGAGGTCGTCGTCGTCAACAAGGCCGACGCGGCCGACCCCGAGGTCGTCGACCGGATCCTGCGGCACGAGAAGCACTCGATCGCCGTCTCGGCGCGCACCGGCGCCGGGGTCCAGGAGCTGCTCGAGCTCGTCGCCGAGGAGCTGCCCAAGCCCGACATCGACGTCGAGGTCCTCGTGCCGTATGCGCGCGGTGACCTCGTCAGCCGTCTGCACGACGAGGCGGAGATCGTCTCCGAGGAGCACCTCGAGCGGGGCACGCTCGTCGTCGCCCGGGTGCACGGTGACCTCGCGGCCGAGCTGACCCCCTTCGCCACGACGTCGGCACCTGCCGCCGGCTGACGGAGCCACTCACCGCACGAGCAGCAGCACCGCCAGCCCGATCATCGTCAGGCCGATGACCCCGTCGAGGACGCGCCACGTGCCGGGCCGGCCCAGCGGACCGGCGAGGGCCCGGGCGCCGAGGCCCAGGGCGGTGAACCACACGACGCTGCCGATCGACGCACCCGTCGCGAAGGCCCAGCGCTGCTCGCCGTGACCGTTGGCGATCGACCCGAGCATGAGGACGGTGTCGAGGTAGACGTGCGGGTTGAGGAAGGTGATCGCCAGCGTCGTCGCGATGACCGAGCCCCGTCCGGCGGGGCGGCCGCGTCGAGGCCGGTCGGGGAGGCGGCCCGGCGCAGCGCCACGAGGCCGTAGCCGACGAGGTAGGCCGCACCGAGCCAGGTGACCACGCGCACCGCACCCGGGTGATCACTCACCAGCGCGCCGACGCCGGCGGTGCCGAAGGCGATGAGCAGGGTGTCGGCGGCGATGCAGATGAGCACGACCGGGGCCAGGTGCTCGCGGCGGATGCCCTGCCGCAGGACGAAGGCATTCTGCGCCCCGATGGCGACGATGAGGGTCAGGCCGGTCAGCAGGCCGGCGACGGCGGAGACGATCACGAGGAGACCGTAGGCGGAGCCGACCGCTGAAGGCCAACGACAGATCCTGCACGATCATTAGCATTGCTTCATGCAGATCGATCAGCTCCGTGCCCTCCTGGCCGTCGTCGACGAGGGGACCTTCGAGGCGGCGGCGGGTGCCCTGTCCATCACGCCGTCGGCCGTGAGCCAGCGGATCAAGGCGCTCGAGGCCGCCGCGGGCCGCGTCCTCGTCGAGCGGACCACGCCGGTGCGGGCGACGGCGCCGGGACCGGGGTCGTGCGCACCGCCCGCCAGATGGTCCTGCTCGCCGACCAGCTGCGCTCCGACCTGGGCGAAGGGGGGTCCGCCCCCGTCGACCTGCCGGTCGCGGTCAACGCCGACTCGCTCGCGACGTGGTTCGAGCCGGTGCTCGGCGTGGCCGCGGGGTGGGACGACACCCGCCTGCACCTCGAGGTCGAGGACGAGGAGTACAGCGCCGACCACCTGCGTCGCGGCGCGGTCGTCGGGGCGGTGACCGCCGACCCGGTGCCCGTCGCCGGCTGCCGGACCGAGCCGCTCGGGTCGATGCGCTACCTGCCGGTCGCGGCGCCGGAGCTCGCGGAGCGGCACGCGCGTGGACGTGGGTACGACTGGTCGGCGATGCCGGTGCTGCGCTTCAACGCCAAGGACGACCTGCAGCACGGGGTGCTGCGCGACCTCGGTGTCGTCACCGCGCCGCCGGTCTCGCAGGTGCCCTCGTCGGAGGGTTTCGCCGCCGCGGTGCGGGCCGGGCTCGGCTGGGCGATGCTGCCCGAGGCGCAGTGCGGCGAGGACCTCGAGAGCGGGCGCCTGGTGCTCCTGCGGCAGCGGGCGCACCGCGACGTCCCGCTCTTCTGGCAGGTCTGGCGGCTGCAGACTCCTCGGGTCGAGCGTCTGGGCGAGGCGGTGCACGCTGCCGCTCACCGATTGAGGCCTCCGGCTGTCGGCGGTCGGATTTAGCGTCGGGTCATGGCTTCGAAACTCAACCCGTACCTCAACTTCGACGGCAACGCCCGCGAGGCGATGGAGTTCTACCAGTCGGTCCTCGGCGGTGAGCTGCTCGTCCACACCTTCGGCGACAGCATGCCCGATGCCGGCGAGATCGCCGACCAGGTGATGCACGCCAGCCTCGTCACCGACGCCGGCTACACGATCTTCGCCAGCGACACCCCGCCGGGCATGACCCGCACCCTCGGCACCCAGATCACCGTGAGCATCAGCGGTGACGAGACCGAGCTGCTGCGCGGCTACTGGGCCGGCCTCACCGAGGGCGCCCAGGTCGAGGTGCCCCTCGAGATGCAGATGTGGGGTGACGAGTACGGCTCCTTCACCGACCGCTACGGCATCCCGTGGATGGTCAACATCGCCGGGCCCGGGCAGCAGGGCTGATCAGCGCGCGGCGAGCACCGCAGCGCTCGTCGAGACCTCGATCTGCGGCGAGTAGAGGCTCATCACCTGCAGGGCGGCCTCGTGGTTGTCCTGGGTCGAGCCCGCGCAGGCGTCGGCCGCCACGACCACCGTGGCGCCGGCATCTGCTGCGGGCAGGGCCGTCGAGATGACGCAGCAGTCCGTCGAGACCCCGGCGAGCACGATGGTCGGGGTCTCGCCGATGATGCGCGTGAGCGGCTCGCCCCACTTGCCGAAGGTCGACAGGTCGATCGACCCACGGCTGCTCCAGCCGGCGGCCGGGGTGACGAGGTCGAAGACCGGGTCGGTGGCCGGTCGGTCGGCGAAGCCCCACCGTTCGAAGTAGGGACCCCACGAGCCCGGACGCTCCGGGCCCGGCACCCAGCGGGTGACGATGGTGCGCGCCGCACCGAAGCCGGAGCGCAGCGACTTGATCGGCCCGAGGGCGGCGTCGAACATCGGCGACCCCCACTCGGACGTCGGGTCGGCGAAGATGCGCTGCGGGTCGACGACGACGAGCCAGGCGTCGTCGAGGTCGGGGAGGGCCGGGGTGTCGGGGGTCTGCTCGCTCATCGCTCCTCCTGCCGGCGCACGACGCCGCGGCGGGCGACGTAGGTGATGACGAAGGCCAGGACGAGCGCGGCGATGACGCCGAGGTTGGCGTAGGACCAGTCGCCGGCCCAATAGCTGCCGGCCGGGTCCTCGACGAGCTCGGTGCCCATGAAGGCCTTGAGCAGGTAGCCCTGCCAGTTGTTCCACGTCGAGTCGGGCATCGCATTGGTCACCAGGCCCCAGCCGATGACCGAGGTGAGCACCATCGTGCCGATCGAGATCCAGTCGACGGAGCCGTAGCGTCCGCGGGCGTCGAAGAGCGCCTCCTCGTCGTAGTCGCGTCGGCGCAGGGCGAGGTCGGACAGGAAGATGCCCGCCCAGGCAGCCAGGGGCACGCCGAGGGTGATGAGGAAGGACTGGAAGGGTCCGAGGAAGTTCTCGGCGAAGAAGACGACGTAGATCGTGCCGAGGGTGAGCAGCAGCCCGTCGATGCCGGCGGCGGCCGGCCGAGGGATGCGCACGCCGAGGCTGAGCAGCGTCAGGCCCGAGGAGTAGATGCCGAGCACGGCGCCGGAGACGAGCGCGAGCACCGCGGCGATGCCGAAGATCACGAGGTACCAGGTCGGCAGGATCGTCGCGAGGGTGCCGACCGGGTCGGCGACGATGCCGGCACGCAGGGTCTCGTCGGAGCCGGCGAGGCCGATGCCGTAGGCGACGAGCAGGGCGGGGGCGAGGGCGCCGCCGAAGGTGTTCCACGCGACGATCGCGCCCGAGGAGGCCTCGCGGCTCTGGTAGCGCGACCAGTCGGCGGCGATGTTGATCCAGCCGAGGCCGAATCCGGTCATGACCATGATGAGGGCGCCGATGACCTGCTGGAAGGAGCCGCTCTCGAGGGCGGTCAGGGCCGACCAGTCGATGTGGCTGACCGTCAGGGCGACGTAGACGATCGTCGCGAGGCCGGTGAGCCAGGTGAGCCATGACTGCAGCCGCATGATCAGGTGGTAGCCCGCGACCGACGCGGTGACGATGAGGGCGGCGACGACGAGCATCGCGACGACCTTGGTCGGCGTGCCGCCGCCCCAGCCGAGCTCGCGCATGACGGTCGCCGTCGCGAGCGTCGCCATGATCGCCAGGAAGGTCTCCCAGCCGATCGAGACGATCCACGAGACGACGCCCGGCAGCTTCTGCCCCTGGACGCCGAAGGCCGCCCGCGAGATGACCATCGTCGGGGCCGAGCCGCGCTTGCCGGCGACGGCGACGAGGCCGCAGAGGAGGAAGGAGACGACGATGCCGATGACCGAGACGAGCAGCGCCTGCCAGAAGGAGATGCCGAAGTCGAGGACGAAGCTGCCGTAGGAGATGCCGAAGACCGACACATTGGCCGCGAACCACGGCCAGAAGAGGTCGGCCGGGCGGGCGGTGCGGTCCGCCTCGTCGATGATCTCGATGCCGGTGGTCTCGACGCCGGCGCGTCGGACCTGGTCGAGGGTGCCGCCGGAGGAGTCAGCGCTCATTGCGGCACAATCCCACGGTGGACACCTTGCGTGATCGATGGCTCGCCGATGTCGCGGGACTCGATGTGGTCACGGATCAGCGCGCCGTCACCGCACTGCGCGAGGAGCTGCTCGCCCGCTGGGGTGAGCCGCACCGCAGCTATCACGACCCCGTGCACCTGGCCGAGGTCCTCGCGGCCCTCGACGAGCTGGCCGAAGGGGGACACCTCGCCGGTCGTGACCGGCACCTGGCCGCGATGGTCGGGTGGTTCCACGACGCGGTCTACGAGACGGGCGGGGCCCCGGGGGCGAGCGAGGAGGCCTCCGCGCGTCTGGCGGAGGAGCGGCTTACGGCCCTCGGCCTGCCGCCCGCCGATGTCGCGACCATCGCCCGGCTGGTGCGGGAGTCGGCGACCCACGAGATGAGTGCGGGCGACCCGGTGTCGCAGGCCTTCCACGACGCCGACCTGTGGATCCTGTCGGCTCCGGCCGACCGCTTCGACGGCTACTGCGCCCAGGTGCGCATCGAGTACCGGCAGGTGCCGGCCGCGGACTTCGCGCGGGGCAGGAGCGCGGTGCTCACTCCCTTCGTCGAGCGGGAGCGCCTCTACCTCACCGACCACGCGCACGAGCACTGGAGCGGTCGAGCCCGCGTCAACCTGCGACGCGAGCTCGACCGGCTCCGGGGTGGCCCGTGAGGGCCGCAGGTCAGGGCGTGTAGGCGGAGTTCTCCAGCGACAGGTTGTACTGGATCTGGTCGCCGACCACTGCTGCCCAGTCGACCGTGATGGTCAGCCGGGTGACATTGCCGTTGGAGTCCATCCACGAGCACTTCTGGGTCTCGTTGGCGACGAGCACGATGCCGCCCATGCACGACAGGGTCACGTCCGGGGGGATCTGGCTGTCGGTGTGGGCCTCGACCTTCTCCGTCAGGGTGTTGACGTCGATCGAATTCGAGGTGTCGGTGTTGGGCGTGGACCCCGCAGGTGGGGTGTTGGTCACGTCGCTCGAGCTCGCCGTGGAGCTCTCGGTGGGGTCCTCCGTCGTGCTCGCCGTGGAGGTCGGCGTCGTGGTGGTGCTCTGAGCCGTGGGCTCGGAGGTCTGGCTCTGGTCCTGCGAGGACTCGGTGACCGTCACGGTCGAGTCGCCGTCGCCGTCGCCGAGGGCGCCGCAGGCGGACAGGCCGAGAGCGGCGATCGCGACGAGCGCGCAGGATCGGGCGGTGGTCAGGTGCTTCCCCATGCTGAATGTCCCCTTTGTGTCTGGTGCGTGTTGCGTGGTGCGTGGTGTCGCTGCTTGGTGCGCCACCCAGCCTAGGAGTTCGGTCGCGACCTCGCCTGTCGACCTGCAGAGGGCGCGCGGGTCAACCTGCGTCGGGAGCTCGACCGGCTCGCTCGGCGGCCGTGACCCGCAGGCCGCTGCGGATGAGGCGGCGGATGAGCTCTGCTCCGGTCACCTGCGTCGCGCCGGCGGCGACGACCTCGTCGTAGCGCTCGACCGGCACGTCGTAGTGGTCCTCGTCGAAGAGCTTGCGGGGGATGCCCAGCCGCTGCGCGAAGGCGTGCAGCTCCTCGATCGAGGCGTCCGAGACGAGATGGCTCCACGTGCGACCCCAGCCGGGCCACGTGGGCGGGTCGACGAGGATCACGGCGTCACAGCGGGTCGAGGATGCGCTGGAGGAAGCTGCGGGTGCGCTCGGCCTGCGGGTCGAGGATCACCTGCTCGGGCGCGCCCCGCTCGACGACGACCCCGCCGTCGATGAAGAGGACCTCGTCGGCCACCTGCCGGGCGAAGCGGATCTCGTGGGTGACGACGACCATCGTCCAGTGCTGCTCGGCGAGGTCGCGCATCACCTGCAGCACCTCGCCGACGGTCTCGGGGTCGAGCGCCGAGGTCGGCTCGTCGAAGAGGACGACCGAGGGCCGCAGCGCGAGCGCCCGGGCGATGCCGACCCGCTGCTGCTGACCGCCGGAGAGCTGGAAGGGGTACTTGTCGGCGTGCTCGCGCAGCCCGACCTGGTCGAGCAGCGCCAGCGCCCGCTCGCGCGCGGCCTCCGGGTCCTCGCCCTGCACGACGACCGGGCCCTCGGTGATGTTGTCGAGGGCGGTCTTGTGGGCGAAGAGGTTGTGCCCCTGGAAGACGAAGCCGCTCTGCCGACCGAGCGCGGTCAGCTGCTCGCGCTGACCCCGGGGGAGCCGGTCGTGACGGCCGGGCGTCAGCTGGGCGAAGTCGACGCTCGCGTCGCCGACCGTGATGACGCCGGCATCGGGACGCTCGAGCCCGCCGAGGGCGCGCAGCAGGGTCGTCTTGCCCGAGCCCGACGGGCCGAGGACGACGGTCACCTCGCCGGGGCCGACCTCGAAGGAGATGTCGCGCAGGACCTCCTTGTCCCCGAAGCTCTTGCGGACGTGGGCCGCGGAGACGACCACCTCAGGCTGCGACATAACGGCTGAACCTCTCCTCGGCACGGTCCTGGAGGAAGGACAGGATCGTGCAGATGATCCAGTAGTAGAGGGCGGCGAGCGCGAACATCGGCATGTACTGGAAGGTCGGCGCCGCGGCGAAGCGGGCGGTCTGGGTCAGCTCGACGACGAGGATGATCGAGGTGAGCGAGGTGTCCTTGAGCAGCGAGACGAGGGTGTTGGACAGCGGCGGGATCGCCGTGCGGGTCGCCTGCGGCAGGATGATCCGCCGCAGCGCCGTCCGGGGCCCCATGCCGATCGTCTGCGCCGCCTCCCACTGCCCCTTGGGGATCGACTCGATGGCCGAGCGGATCACCTCGGCCGCGTAGCCGCCGACGTTGAGAGACAGGGCGATGACGGCGGCGACGAAGGGCGGCAGGTCGATGCCGACCTCGGGCAGCGCGTAGAAGATGAGGAAGAGCTGCACGAGCAGCGGCGTGCCCCGGATGATCGAGATGTAGGCGCGGGCGATGTCCCGCGGGACGGCCGAGGTCGACATCCGGCCGATGGCGGCGACGAGGGCGAGCACGAGGCCGATGGCGAAGGAGATCGCCGTGAGCGGGATCGTCACCTTGATCGTCGCCCAGGCCATGGGCCCGGCGTTGTCCTTGACGAGGTCCCAGGCGCTCGGCGCGGCCTGGTCCGCCGAGAAGTACTTGTCGTAGATCGCCTGGGTGGTCCCGTCCTCCTCCATGTCCGCGAGGGCCTTGTTGATCTCCGGCATGTAGCCGGTGCCCTTCTTCGCGGCGAAGACCGACTGGGCCTGGTCGTCGGTCTCGGCGACGATCTTGACCCCGGGGTCGGGGCTGGTCGCGATGTAGTTGCGCACGGCGAGCTTGTCGTTGACGATCGCGTCGACGCGACCCTCCTTGAGGCTCGACATCGCCTCGTTCATGCCGTCGACGCCGACGATGTCGGCGCCGTTGTCCTTGGCCACCTCGGCCCAGCTGCTCGTGAGGTTCTCGGCGGCGCGCTTGCCCTTGAGGTCGGAGAGCTTCGTGATGTTCTCCGGGTTGTCCTCGGCGACGACGAGCACGCCGGCGGTGTCGACGTAGGGGTCGGAGAGGTCGTAGAGCTTCTCGCGCTCGGGGTTGACGTTGACCTGGTTGGCGACGACGTCGAAGCGCCCCGCTGCGAGGGCGGCGAACATCGAGTCCCACGGCGTCGCGACGAACTCCACCTCGACCCCGAGCCGCTCGCCGACGGCCTTCATCACCTCGACGTCGAAGCCGGTGAAGTCGTCACCCTGCTTGATCGAGAAGGGGGCGTACACCCCTTCGGTCCCGACGCGAAGGGGGTCGGGGACCTTGGACGCGGACGCGTCGGCGGGAGCGGACGCGGAGGCCGAGGGGGCGGACAGCAGCGCCGGGCCGAGCGCGACGGCCAGGGCGAGCAGGAGGTGGGCGAGACGCCGGGGGAGCGTGATCATCAGGTCGTCAGGATATGCCCGGGCTCACAGCCGGCGCAGCGCCGTGGCGAGCACGACCGCCTCGCCGACCCGGTCGGAGGCATCGAGGTCGACGAGGGCCTCGATGACCCAGTCGCCGTCGCCCTCGGGGTCGGCGAGGGTCTGCCGCACCTCCCACAGCCGCACGTCCGCGGCGTCGTCGCCGTCGTCGCGCCCGGGCGCCGGGCCGCGCACCTCCTCGACGTGCAGGTGCTGGG
>NZ_JBNFOF010000027.1:0-21977 GCF_057364645.1 Janibacter sp. CFPM2_SD2 | reverse complement strand
CGCCGGGGTCGGACCGCAGCTCGGCCGCGGGTGACGTCGCGGGGCTCGGCCGCCCGGGTGCCCGCGGACAGGCCGAGCCAGCCGTCGGTCGGGCAGGAGGTGAAGTACGTCGAGCGGACGTTGAGGTTGGCGACGGCCGCCCCCTCGGCGAAGTTCGTGATCGCCGGCGCCCGCTCCGCGGTCACGTCCTTCCACGACAGGCCGGGCGCCCCGATGACGATGACATCGCGCGCCCCGGCCTCCACCCCGCTCACGTCTCGCTCGCTCTCTTGACGAAGGGAGTGCGCCCCCACCGGCCCCGCGGCGAGCCCGACGAGGACGAGCACGGCCAGCAGGAGGGCGAGCGCACCCCGACGACGAAGGTGCGAGCCGCTGACCATGGACCCACCGTAGTGACCGGCGGCGCCGACCCGGACGACCTGCGGCGTGGGCGCGTGGCGGTCGGACACAATGGCCGCATGCGCCGCCTGAGCCGCCCCCACCTCCTCCTCGGGGTCGTGCTCTTCGTGCTCATCGCGGCCTGGCCCGTGGCGAAGTTCCTCGTCTTCTTCCCCCAGGACCAGTGGCAGGTCGACGTGCAGGTCTACCGCGAGGGCGGCCTGTCGATCCTCCAGGGGCGCGACATCTACGCGCAGATGACCCAGCCACCGCAGCTGCTGCCCTTCACCTACCCGCCCATCGCGGCCTTCCTCTCGGTGCCGCTCGCGCTCGTCCCCTTCGCGGTCGCGGCGTGGGGCTGGACCATCGCCCAGCTCCTCGCCGACGTCGCGATCGTGTGGTTCGCCTGGTACCGGCTGCGCGAGCGGGTCGGGGTGTGGGCGCCGGTGCTCGTCGGGGTCGTCGCCGCGGGCTTCCTGTGGACCCAGCCGGTCGGCGACGGGATCCGCTTCGCACAGGTCAACGCCTTCCTCGTCCTCGCCTGCCTGCTCGACCTGCAGCGTCCCCGGCAGCGGTGGCTCATGACGGTCCCGCCGGGCGTGCTCGTCGGCCTCGCGATGGCGATCAAGCTGACGCCCGGCGTCTTCGTCATCCACTACCTGCTCAACAGGCGCTGGCGCGAGGCCGGCTGGGCGGTCGGCACGGCGACCTTCGTCTCGCTCGCCGCGTGGTTCGTCCTGCCGCAGGCCTCCTTCGCCTTCTGGGGCGGGGCGCTGTCGGACCCGACGCGGCTGGGGCCCAACGACGGCTCGGCCAACCAGTCCTTCCGCGCGACCCTGCTGCGCCGCGGGATCGCCGACGGGCCCGAGCTGCTCCTCGCCTGGGCGCCGTGGCTCCTCGTCATGGGTGTCGTCGTCTTCTGGGTCGCCCGGCGGGCGTACCGGCAGGGCGACTGGGTCGCCGAGGCGGCGGCGGTCGGCTCGCCGGCTTCCTGCTCTCGCCCGTCTCGTGGGTGCACCACCTGCACTGGATCATGGTCGTCGTCCCGGCGATCCTCGGCCCGGCGGTCGCCCGCTGGCGACGCCCGGACTGGCCCCGCGTCGGGGCTGCGGCCGTCGTCGTCGCGTGGTTCGTCTGCACGATGCCCTTCTGGGGCGTGCTGTGGAAGCGCGAGATGCGCCAGCCCACCTGGGTCGGCGACCTGCTCGTCGAGGGCAATGTCATCGGCAGCGTCGTCGTCCTCGCGCTGCTCGCGTGGGCGGTCCGGCGCACGGACCGTGAGATGCCGGCCACGGCACCCGAGCCGGCGCCTAGGGTGACGGCATGACCGCCGTCGAGATCGCCCTGCTGTGCGGGCTGGTCGTCGCGCTGGCGGTCGCCGCCGTCGCGCTCGCCGCATCCCGGCGGCTCGCGGCGCGGGTCGCCGAGCTCGAGCACCGGTCGCCGGTCGGTGAAGGTGACCTCGCCTCCCTTCGTCACGACATCGCGCAGGCCCTGCGGCATGTGGCCGTCGTGCGCTACGACGCCTTCGGCGACATGGGCGGACGGCTGAGCTTCTCCGCCGCGATCATCGATGACGCCGGCGACGGGCTCGTCGTCAGCAGCATCCACGGGCGCGGCGAGTCGCGGACCTATGCCAAGGGCGTCGTCGGTGGCGATGCCGACGCCACCCTCACCCCCGAGGAGCGCCAGGCGCTCGCCGCGGCCCGCACCGGGTCACCGGACGCCTGACCCCCTTCGTCCATCCAGGAGGAGACATGACCCGCTACGCCTACCTCGGTCCCGAGGGCACCTTCACCCAGCAGGCGCTGCTGTCGTGGGTCGGCGCCGCGGAGCACGAGCAGGTGCCGCTCGGGTCGGTCGACGCGGCCCTCGAGGCGCTGCGCTCCGGTGACGTCGACGCGGCGGTCGTGCCGATCGAGAACAGCGTCGAAGGGGGTGTCTCAGCCACCCTCGACGCCCTCGCCTCGGGCGACCCTCTAATCGTCGTGGGCGAGGTGCTGGTGCCGATCACCTTCGTCGCGTGCGGTCGGCCCGGCACGAGCCTGGCCGCGGCCCGCGCCATCGGCACCCACAGCCATGCCTGGGCGCAGGTGCGGGGGTGGGCCGCCCGCACGGCGCCGCAGGCGATCTACGTGCCGACGCTGTCGACCGCGTCGGCGGCCAAGGACCTCGCCGAGCACCCCGACGACCTCGGCTACGAGGTTGCCGTCTGCGCGCCGATCGCGGCGGAGCACTTCGGCCTCGAGGTGCTCGCCCACGACATCGGTGACATGACCAATGCGGTGACCCGCTTCGTGATCGTCTCCCGGCCCGACTGGCTGCCGGCGCCGACCGGGCGCGACAAGACGACCGTCGTGCTCTACCAGCGCAGCGACCGGGCCGGCGGCCTGCTCGAGCTGCTCGAGCAGTTCGCCGTGCGGGGCATCAACATGACCCGGCTGGAGTCCCGGCCCACGAAGGAGTCGATGGGCTCCTACTGCTTCTCGATCGACCTCGAGGGGCACGTGCAGGACGAACGGGTCGGGGCCGCGCTGATGAGCCTGCACCGGGTGTGCGCCGACGTCCGCTTCCTCGGGTCCTACCCCGCGGCCGCCGACACCCCGATCTCGGTCGACCCGATCACGAGCGACGCGGCCTTCGTCGCCGCGCGGCAATGGCTCGACCGGCTGCGCCGGCTGGGGGGCTGACGGGCTGACGCGGGGAGGTCGTCCCGGCTGCGCGCGCAGAAGCCGTTGCTCCGTGCGACGAACCAGCCGGTGGGCGGGAGCATCACGCCCGGCCTCCACCCCCTACGCCACTGCTCCGTACGACGAGCCACCCGCGTGCCCAAGGTACGGAGCAACGGCGTAGCGCACCGACCAGCCCCACATGCGTGCGTGGCCATCCCGCGTGCTCAGAGCACGGAGCAGCGGCGTAGCGCGCCATACGGCCCGCATGGACACCCGCGGCCAAGGCCCCGCCGGCTGCGAGCCCATACGCCGTTGCTCCGTACGACGGGTCACCCCTTCCGCGCCAGCAGCTCCTCGCACCAGTCGAGCAGCCGGGCCATCAGCGCGGCCGACTCCGGCAGCCGCGCGTCGGAGAGGTACGAGTGCCACAGCCCTTCGGCGAGCACGAGGTCGGCCTCGCCACCGGCGGCCCGCCAGGCGGTGTGGATCCGCGCGGTGTCCGAGAGGAAGAGGTCGCGCGTGCCGGTCGTGAAGATCGCCGGCGGCAGCGTCTCGCCCGACCAGTCCGCGTGCACCGGCGAGACGAGCGGGTCGAGCAGGTCGGCCCGCCCGGCATAGGCCCGCGCGAAGCGCTCCTGCTGCCCGCGCCACCGCAGGTAGGCGTCACGGCCTTCGTTGACGCGATAGGAGTCACCCTCCCCCGCCAGATCGCCGAAGGGGGTCAGCCCCACCACCCCGAGGGGCAGCGGCAGGTCGTCACCTGCCGCACGCCGCTCCCGGATCCGTTGCAGCACACCGAGGGCGAGGTTGGCCCCGGCCGGAGACCCCGCCGAGGCACGCACCCGCGGCCCGCGGCTCGCGCACCCCGGCCTCGGTAGGGCGGTCCAGGCAGTGCTCGAGCGCCACCGGGAAGCGCGCCTCCGGCGCGAGCGGGTACTCGACCGAGACGACCGGACGCCCGAGCCCGGCGGCCAGCCGCAGCCCGGTCCCGTCACGTGCCGACCCCCAGCAGAAGCCGCCCCCGTGCACCCACAGCACCCACGCCTCCGCCCGCCCGGCCTCGCCCTCACAACTCTGCAAAACCCTAGGGTTTTGCAGAGTTGTGTCCGGCGCCCCGGCCAGTGCCCCCGGCGACCGTCATCACCAGGTCGCCGCGGGCGTCCGGGCGACGTGCACGCTCAGGGCCGCACGATCGGTCTCGAAGCCCGCGAGTCGGGCGTCGGCCCCCTTCGTCCGCAGCCAGCGGGTGATCCGGGGCGTGAGCGGCCACCGGTGCACCCGGTTGTCCGCCTCGGCCGCGGCGGCCACCGCCACCGAGCTCACCGTCGGCGGGAACCACGGCTTCACAGGTGCTCGCGTCCGCTGATGCGCGTATCGACCCAGTGGTTGACCTCGCCCCACCGCGCGTCGAGCCACTCGGCGACCTCGTCGCCGTCGGTCGGCACGTCCTCGCTGCGATAGGTGCGGCCGCGGATGAGCAGCCGGTTGCGGAAGGGCACGGCGCGGATCACGGCGCCCGGCCCGGAGATCATGTCGAGCCCGGTGTGCGAGATGACCATGACGTCGGCGTCCGGCGCGTGCTGGCGCATCGACGCGACGCCGCGGGAGCGCGCCTCGAGCACCCAGGGCCGCGCCACGGCGGTCGCCAGCCGGTCGGCCTCACCCTGCTCGCGCAGCTTGCGCACCTGGTCCTCGTGACGCTCGCGGGTCCAGTTGCGCCCCTCGGGGAAGATGAGCATCGCGTCCTTGGCCGAGAGGGTCGAGGCGAGGGTGGCGACCCCCTTCGTCCGGTCGTCGCCGGCACCGGAGCGCGACGGCACGAAGTAGGAGTCCAGCCGCTGCAGCACCATGGCGATGCCCGGGTCCCAGAGCATCGCGTCGGCGAGGACGATCCGCGGGATCCGCCCGGCCGTGCCCGCGAGCAGCCAGGCGATGGCGAGCGAGTCGGCGGGCCCGGCATGCCGGGAGATGACGACGAGCGGGTGGCCGGGGCGTCCCACGGTCATCTCACCCTCGATCTCGATGTGGAAGCCGACGACCTTCTTGGCCGTGTAGAGCACGTTGTTGAGCGCCCGCTGGATCAGCGCGAGGTGGTCGGCGTCCCAGGTCGGGCTCGTGCCGCGCGGCGAGCGCAACCGCAGGTACCAGCACTCGACGACGAGACCGATGTCCTCCCACATGACGTAGACCGTGAGGAAGAGACAGCGCAGCAGCGCCAGGTGCCGGTCCCACGGCCACAGCAGGAGCAGGAAGGGCGCGACGATGCAGAAGAGCAGCGACATGACGATGCCGAAGAGCGGGTAGATCGCCTGCAGGACGATCCGCAGCCACAGCGGCGGTGCCCCGAGCGAAGGGAGGGCACTGACCCTCATCGCGTGGTCCCGTCGAGGTAGGCGCTCGTCGCGTCGAAGGCGCGGGCCATGCGGTCCTCGACCTTGGCCACCGTCCCGCGGCCGAGCGGCACCGAGGTCGTCGGCGCCTTGTCGGTCCCGCTCGGCAGCACATGCAGGCGCACCGAGTCGGGCACCTCGGCGATCTCCTCGACGAAGCGGTGCCGTCGGGCGATCTCGAAGGCGACGAGCCCGACGTCGAGGGGGTTGGTCGGCGCGGAGAGCAGCTGCTCGACCCGGCCCACCTGCAGCACGTGGATCTCGGTGGCGCCCAGGGCGATCGCGCGCCCGACGGGGATCGAGTGCACGAGCCCGCCGTCGTAGTAGTGCGCGCCGTCGATCTCGACGGGCGCGAAGAGCCCCGGGACGGCACAGCTGGCGGCCACGGCGGTGGCGATCGGCCCGGAGGTGAACCACCGCGAGGCGGAGCTCTCGATCTCGGCGGCGACGCACTGGAAGGGCACCGGCAGGTCCTCGACGAGGTCGACGCCCAGGTGGCGCTCGACGAGCCCCGGGATCAGGCCCGGGCGCATGACGTGGGTGCCGTAGCGCGCGAAGCGGGCGGCCTGGCGCACCGGATTTTCGCTCATCTCGCCGGAGCGGACGACGTCACGCCACAGCTCCTCGAGCCGGGCGACCCCCTCGGCCGTCGGGTCGGCGGCGACGAAGGCGCCGTTGACCGAGCCGATGCTCGTGCCGACGACCAGGTCGGGGGTGATGCCCGCGGCGAGGAGCGCGCGCAGCATGCCGACCTGGGTGGCTCCGAGGACACCGCCTCCGCCGAGGACGAAGGCGGTCATGGACATGGGCGTCAGATTACTGGGCGGGGGTGTCGGCCCGCGGGTCGGAGCCGTCCTGGGGGATGACGTCGACGCCGACCTTGAGGCTGGAGCCACCCCCTTCGCCGAAGATCACGCCCTTGAGCGGGGAGACGTCGCGGAAGTCGCGCCCCCACCCCGTGACGATGTAGCGCGAGTCGGCGAAATGGTTGTTCGTCGGGTCGAGGTCGACCCAGTCGCCGTCGGGCGTCATCGCCGAGACCCAGGCGTGCGAGGCGTCGGAGCCCTGGAGCTTGACCTTGCCCGGGGCCGGGCGGGTCTCGATGTAGCCCGAGACGTAGCGGCCGGGGATGCCGACGGCGCGCAGGCAGCCGGCGGCGAGGTGGGCAAAGTCCTGGCAGACACCTTCGCGCTGGGCGAGCAGCTCGGGCAGCGTCGTCTTGACGCTCGTCGTGCCCTTGGCATAGCGGAAGTCGCGGTAGATGTCGGCGTAGAGGGCAACGAGCGCCTCGCCGAGGGGTCGGTCCGGCGGCAGGATGCCGGCGGAGTAGGCGACGACCTCGGGCGCGATCTCGACGAGCGCGGAGGGCAGCAGGTACTGCGCCGCCTCGGCCCGGTCGAGGCCGTCACCGGCGGCGATGAGCTCGGCCGCCTCGGCGACGGTCCACCGGTTGAGCCGGTCCATGTCCGGCGCCGGCCACTCGATCTCCATGAGGCTCACCTTGTGCACGTCGAGCACCGTGTGCGGCGTGCGCACCTCGTAGAAGCTCGAGTGGTTGCCGAAGTGGTCGACGTGCTCGGTGAGGATGTGCGGCTCGGGCGTGATCTCGACGGTGTGCTCGAGGACGCGCTGCTGCTCGGTCTCGCGCGGGCGCAGCAGCGCCCGGCCGAAGGAGTCGGTGACGTACTCCTCGTAGGTGTAGGTCGTGCGGTGGCGCACCTCGTACTGACGAAGGGTGTGGTGCTCCGGCTTGATGACGGGGACCGTGGGGTCGCCGGTGGCGACCGGCTCAGGAGCCGGCGGCCGCTCGGGGACGGCCGACTCCCCCTTCGGCTTGACGACGTCGGGGCTGGACTGGTCGACAGGAGGCTGCTCGTCGGTGCTCACCAGGTCTCCTCCCCGCCGTTCCACTGCACCCACTGGACGTTGCGGCCCGGGGACTTGCGCTGGAAGTAGGCCCGGTCGATGGCGCCGTGCGTCTCGCGCAGGTCGGTGCCGAGGCGGGTGAGCAGGCGCACGAGCGGCGTGCGGCTGTCGACGAAGAGCGTGTCGAGGTCGAGCCCGGCGAGCTGCTCGGCGACGGCCCGGGCGAGCGGCAGCGCCTGCTCGTCCTCGATGAGCTCGAGGTCCTCGACGAGCCGGTCGATCTGGAAGGCGACCGACCGCGGGTTCGTCGGGTCGCGCAGCAGCAGGTCGAGGGCGGCCTGGACCGCCGACATCGACCCCAGCCCGGCGGTGAGCCGGCGGCGATAGGTGATGACCGACTCGGCGGCGAGCAGCGCGGCCTCGGTCGTCGTGCCCTCGACGACCGGCGTGCGCTCGACGGCGATGACCGAGGCGAGCAGGCGGATCGTCTGCTGGGCGCGCTCGATGCGCTTGCCCGCGTCGGCGAAGGCCCACGCCGGGTCGCGCACGAGCGACTCCACGCCGATGCCGGCGAGCGCGAGCAGGCCCTCGATGGTCTCCATGAGCAGCTCCTGCAGGTCGTCCTCCGGGACGGCGTGCTGCAGGGTCCGCTCGAGGCGCGACATGACGAGCCAGGTGTCGAGGGAGAGGCTCTCGCGCACCGCCTGGGCGGCGATGACGGCCCGGTGGGTGGCATAGGCGACCGAGCCGACGACCCGCGGGTCGAGGGTGAGCTCCCGCAGGTGACGAAGGGGGTCCTGCCGCCGCTCCTCGGCGTCCTCACCGAGGAATCCGGGCCGCACGGCCATGACCTCGGTGACCGCACCGAGGATCGCGAGCATCGCGGCGTGGCCGGTCGTGCCGGGGCGGGCGGCGTGGTCGTCGACGAGGTTGTCGGCGACGCGCAGCAGGCGGGCGGCGGCCTCCGCGCGCTCGGCGTAGCGGCCCATCCAGTAGAGGTCGGCGGCGACGCGGGGCGCCGGCGCGGCGTAGTGGGCGGCGGCGGTGCCCTCGAGCAGGCTCGTGACGGTGAGCTCCTCGCCCGCGCCGCGCGGGGCCTCGCTGTCGACGCGGACCCACACGTCCTTGCTCATCGCACCGGTGAGGCTGGAGATCTCGCCGGAGTCGGCGCGCACCGAGACGCGGCCGAGCCCGCCGGGCATGACGGCGTAGTCCTCCTCGTCGGCGACGGCGAAGGTGCGCAGCACGACGTGGCGGGGCTCGAGGCCACCAGCGGTGACGACCGGGGCGGTCGACATCGTCAGGGGGTCCTGCGCGGTCCAGCGCCACGGCTCGGCCTGGATGCGCATCGCGAGGTCGTCGCGCTCCTGCGCGCTCAGCTGCCAGCCGAAGATCGAGTTCGTCGCGCCGCTGCGCGAGGCCGGCTTGACGACGAGGCTGCCGAGCTGGGTGACGATGTGGCTCAGGTGGGTCGGCTCGCCGGCCCACCACGTCTGGGTCGAGGCGAGGAGGAGGTCCTCGCCGAGCACCTGCCGGCAGATCTGCGGCAGATAGGGGATGAGCGCCGGGTTCTCGAGCACGCCCGACGAGATCGGGTTGACGACCGAGACGTTGCCCAGGCGTGCGGCCTCGACGAGACCGGGCAGGCCGAGGCGGGAGTCGCCGCGCAGGTCGAGCTGGTCGATGACCATGGAGTCGACCCGTCGCATGATGACGTCGACCGGGGAGAGGCCCGAGGTCGTGCGCATCCAGATCCGCCCGTCGCGGCTGACGAGGTCCTCGGACTCGACGACGGGCACACCGAGCACGGTCGACTGCAGGGCCTCGTCGAAGGCGGCGTCGCTCAGCGCGCCGGGAGTGAGGATGACGACGCGCGGCACGTCGTCGGTCTCGGGGGCGGCGGCGACGAGGGCGCGCTGCACCTGGAAGAAGAATCCGCGCAGCCGGGCGAGGTCGACCTGGCGGTGCAGGTCGGGCAGGACGCGCGCGATGATCCGGCGGTTGGCCATCGCATAGCCGGCGCCGCTCGGCGCCTGGGTGCGGTCGGCGAAGACCCGCCAGGTGCCGTTGCGGTCTCGGGCGAGGTCCATCGCCGGCATGACGAGCTGGCGGGGTCCGGGCACGCGGATGCCGTCGGCCTGCGGGAGCCAGCCGTCGTGGCCGTAGACCGCGGCGCCGGGCACGATGCCCTCGCGCACGAGCCGCTGCTCGCCGCTGAGGTCGGTGAGCACGGCGTCGAGCAGCGCGGCCCGCTGGCGCACCCCCCGCTCCAGGCCCGCCCACTCCGTGGGGCCGAAGGTCAGCGGCAGCGGGTCGAGCTCCCACTCGCGGGGCTCGGTCGGGATCTGCCGCCCCTCGGTGCTCGCGTCCTCGTCGGGGGTGTAGCTCGCGCCGTAGGTGATGCCGTCGTCGGCGACGAAGCGGCGCGCCGCCGCGCGGGCCGCGAGCAGGGAGGTCAGCCCGGCCTGCCCGACCTGGTCGGCGAGCGGCTGGGAGGCCTCACGGACCCCGTCGAGCGTGACGAGCTCGTCGACACCCTCGCTGCTCGTGACGACTTCGCGGTAGGCGTCGATCAGGCCGGAGGAGGTCTCTGCGCTCGCCGCTGCGGACATGTGGCGACACTAACGCGCCCGTCCCCCCGCCCCAACAAACTGTGGCTGGCTACACCTGCGAGCGTCAGCCACGGCACGTGCTGTGGCTGACCACCCGAGGTGTAGCCAGCCACAGTTCGTGCGAAGGGGAGGGCAGCCCCGGCTGGTCAGCCCCGGCCGTGCCCCCGGGCGAACTTCGTGTCGACCCACACCAGGCGGTG
Organism: Janibacter sp. CFPM2_SD2; assembly: GCF_057364645.1. NCBI lineage: Bacteria > Bacillati > Actinomycetota > Actinomycetes > Micrococcales > Intrasporangiaceae > Janibacter > Janibacter sp. CFPM2_SD2. Next base: position 11,859 of record NZ_JBNFOF010000027.1, on the reverse strand, counting down.
ATCGCTCGTCGGGAAGGGATAGGTGCCGGTGAGTCGGTACAGCGGGCTGTCGCTCGTCGGCCAGAAGACGCCGGCATCCCGGATCGGCAGGTCGCGGCTGGGGAGGACGTAGTCGGCGCGGATGTTGCCCGGCGGCTCGGCGAAGTCGGCCGTGTCCTGCGCCGGGTCGCCGACGTGCTCGTCGTTGATCCCGCCCTGCTGCTCGCTCGCCTCGACGGCGCCGTCGCTCGTCGGCGTCTTCGAGGTGTTGACCCGCGGGTGGTCGAGCAGCTGGTGGATCGCGTTGTCGGTGCTGTCGCCGTCGTCGGGGTCGGCGTTCTGGTCGCCCGCGATGACGAAGCCGGCCCCCCGCGGGAGGCCACCTCGCCCCCCTTCGTCGTCCCGGATCCAGCGCGCGTCCCTGCCGCCGGAGACGTAGTCCGCCCAGAAGCGGATCTCGTCGGCGTTGCGCCGCCCGTTGCGGTCCTCGGGCCCGTCGAAGGTGGGCGGCGTAGGGTGGCTCGTGAGGACGTGGACGGTCCGGGTGCCGATGCGGATCGGCAGGTCCCAGTGGCTTTTGCTGCTCAGCCGCAGGTCGGCCTGCTCGGCGGGCGAGTACCAGTCGGTGGGTATGCGGTTGCCGGGCATGTCCTGCCACTTCTGCAGCTGGAAGGTGCGCACCTTGGCGGTGTCGATCGGGTACTTGCTGTAGACGACCATGCCGTACTGCCCGGGGAAGAGCCCGAAGCCGTAGGCGTCGTCGCCCCCGCCGACGGTCCCGTCGTTGTTGAGGTCGTGCCCGCTCGGCACGCCCGTGTTGCTCGGCGCGATGTAGTGGTAGGGGTAGTCCACGGGGTCGGCGCCGCGCTGGCCGACGGCCAGGTAGTTGTCGCGGAAGAGGCGAGCGGCCTTGCGGGAGTAGTCGAACTCGTTGACCAGCACGACATCGGGGTCGACCCGCTGGATCGTCTCGGCGACATTGCGCGCCTGCTCGTTGTCACCCGCCGACAGGTCCCGCTCGAGCTGCCCCTCGGTGGCCCGGTTGAGCGAGGCGTTGAAGGTCGCGAAGCGCACCTCCTCGGGCCCGGGGCGGGCGGCGGTGGCCGGGGCAGCCAGGGTCAGGGCGAGGGCAGCGGCTCCGGCGAGCGCGCCGGCCGTGCGGATGCGTGGCGTCATGCGCCCGACGCTAGGGCCGAAGGGAGAACGCCGCCTGACGAGCACACGAACACCTCTCCCCGCCCTACCGGTCCCTGAGGAGCTTGCGCAGCAAGCGTCTCGAAGGGACGCAAGCATTTCTTTGCAAACAAACCTTTGCGGTCTACGATGCCTTTCATGGACCCCGTCACCCCCGACGTCACCCAGCTGCGGGCGCTGACCCACCCGGTGCGCATGCGCATCCTCGGTCTGCTCCGCACGCTCGGGCCGGCGACGGCCAGCCAGGTCGCCCGCCGCCTCGGCCTCAACTCGGGCGCGACGAGCTATCACCTGCGGCAGCTGGCGGAGCACGGCTTCGTCGAGGAGGCGAGCGACCTCGGCAACAACCGCGAGCGGTGGTGGCGGGCGAGCGCGATGACGACCTCCGTCCGCGACGACGATGTCACGACGGACGATGGGAGGGACGCCACCGACGCCTTCCACCAGCTCGCGGTGACGCACTCCGCGGCCCGGATGCAGGCATCCGCCGCCCGGCGGAGCAGCGAGAGCGACCAGTGGCGTCCGCTCACCTCGGTGAGCGACCTGCAGGTGCCGGTGACCGTCGAGCAGGCGGCCGTGATCCAGTCCCGCTTCGAGCAGCTGCTGTGGGAGGTGCTGGCGGAGTTCCCCCCGACCCCGGGGGACCTCCCGCCCGACCAGCGCCGCTACTCCGTCATCGTGGCGAGCTTCCCCGACGACACCCCGTGGGAGTCCCGATGACCGAGCCCCTCTCCCCCACCGCCGCCCGCCGGGTCTTCCTCACCCTGACGACGACCCGCTGGCTGCCGATCGGCTTCGTCGTCGGGATCCTCGTGCTGTGGATGCTCGAGCGGGGCCTCACCCTGCCGCAGACGCTGACCGCCATGTCCGTCATCGGCTTCGTGGTCCTCGCGCTCGAGCTGCCGACCTCGGGCTTCGCCGACGCGCTCGGACGACGACCGGTGCTCATCGCGGCGGCCCTGGCCAATGTCGCCTCGCTCTTCGCCTTCCTCTTGGCCGACTCCTTCGCCGGCTTCGTCGTGGTCGCCGTGCTCATGGGGATCTTCCGCGCGCTGGACTCGGGGCCCCTGGAGGCCTGGTACGTCGACACCGTGCACCGGACCGAGCCCGGGGCCGACGTCGACCAGGACCTCTCGCGCGCCGGGACCGTCGTCGGGCTCGGCATGGCCGCCAGCTCGGTCGTCTCCGGCGGGCTCGTCGCCTGGCACCCGGTCTCCTCCCACTCGGCGCTGTGGCTGCCGGTCCTCATCTGCGCCGTCCTCTCGGTGGTGCACCTCGTGGCCGTCGTCGTCCTCCTGCGTGAGCCGGTCGTCCACCTGGACTCGACCGGCTGGTCACGGGCCGTGGCCTCGGCCAAGGAGACCCCGGGCGTCATCGCCTCCGGGCTGGCGCTCGTCCGGGACAACCCCGTGCTGCGGGGGCTCGTGCTGCTCGAGTGCTTCTGGTCCACGGCGATGATCGGGATGGAAAACCTCACCCCGGTGCGCATGGCCGAGCTGCTCGGCGGCGAGGACCACGCGGGCGTCATCATGGGGCCGCTCGCCGCCGGAGCCTGGGCGGTCTTCGCCCTCGGCGCGCGGATCTCCGGGTGGCTCTCGGCGCGCTGGGGCGTGGCCCGTGCGGCCATCATCGGCCGCGTGGCGCACAGCCTGCTCAGCGTGACGCTCGCCCTGGCCATCGGCCCGGTCGGGCTGGTCGTCGCCCACCTGCTGGCCTACACCGGCCACGGGGTGCAGGGCCCCGCCTACAACACGCTGCTGCACCGCGAGGCCAGCGCGAAGAACCGGGCCACCGTGCTGTCGCTGGCCTCGATGTGCGGCTTCGGCGCCTTCTCGGTGGCCATGCCACTCGTCGGCCTGCTCGCCGACGCGACGTCGACCTCGGTCGCCATGGCCGTCTCCGGAGCCTTCGGCCTCGGGGGCGTCTGGTGCCTGCTGCCGGCCCTGCGCGCCGAGCGTCGCCGCCCTTCGCTCGCTGAGGCCGCTCCTGCCGGCCGAGCCGAGGTGCCCACGACCGAATAGGCGGACCCGGATACCTCGACCCGCCAGCAGCGGCGCCGGGGCCTCACAGGGTCCGCGAGATGAGCTCCTTCATGATCTCGTTGGTCCCGCCGTAGATCTTCTGCACGCGCGCGCCGGCGTAGAGGCGGGCGATGGGGTACTCGAGCATGTAGCCGTAGCCGCCGAAGAGCTGCAGGCACCGGTCGATGACCTCGCACTGGACGTCGGTCGTCCAGTACTTCGCCCGCGAGGCGGTCGCGGCGTCGAGCCTGCCGTCGATGTGCAGGGCGACGCAGTGGTCGAGGAAGGTGCGCGCCGCCATGACGTCGGTCGAGACCTCGGCGAGGGTGAAGCGCGTGTTCTGGAAGGCGCTGATCGGCTTGCCGAAGGCGGTGCGCTCCTTGGTGTACGCCACCGCGAGGTCCACGGCGAGCTCGGCGGAGGCCACCGCGCCGACGGCGATCGCCAGCCGCTCCTGCGGCAGCTGCATCATCAGCTGGTAGAAGCCCTGCCCCTCCTCCTCGCCGAGCAGGTTGGCCACGGGCACCCGCATGTCGGTGAAGGCCAGCTCGCGCGTGTCCTGCCCGTGCTGACCGACCTTCTGCAGCACCCGCCCGCGCTCGAAGCCCTCGAGACCGTCGACCTCGGCCACGATGAGCGAGATCCCTTGCGCCCCTTCGCCGCCCGTGCGCGCGACGACCACGACGAGACCGGCGTGCGAGGAGTTGGTGATGAAGGTCTTCGACCCGTTGATGACGTAGTGGTCGCCCTCGCGCCGGGCCGTGGTCTTGACGGCTTGCAGGTCCGACCCGGTGCCCGGCTCGGTCATCGCGATGGCGCCGACGAGCTCGCCAGAGGCCATCCGCGGCAGCCAGCGCTGCTTCTGCTCCTCGGACCCGTAGGCGAGCAGGTAGTGCGCGACGATCGACGAGTGCACGGAGTAGCCGAAGGCGTCGTCGCCGGCCCGCCCCTGCTCCCACATCACGGCCGCCTCGTGGGCGAAGCTGCCGCCACCGCCGCCGTACTCCTGCGGGATCGAGATGCACAGCAGGCCCGCGGCCCCCGCGGCCAGCCAGGTCTCCTTGTCGACCTGGTGCTGCTCGGCGAAGCGCTCCGCGTGCGGCGTCACCTCCCGCTCGAAGAAGGTGCGGGCGAGGGTGAGCACGTCGGCCACCTCGTCCTGCATCCACGGGGAGACATAGGGCTGGGGCATGAGGATCTCGGGCATCGTTGCCTTCCGGTCGGGGTCGGTCAGCTGGAGCGAAGGGGGGCGAGCGGCACGTCGTGCTCCGCCGCCCAGGAGGCCCACTCGTCGGCCGTGCGGGTGCCGAAGACCTCCGCCAGCCGCTCGCGAGTCAGCTCCTCGGGCGCGATCCCGAGGGCCTCGACGACCCTCGTCGCGAAGTGCGGCTCGAGCGCGGCGAGCGCGATCGGCCGGTCGGCGGAGTCGTAGACGGCGTAGACCGGCAGGCCGCCGCCGAGCAGGCCACCCGGCGCGGTGAGCCCGTGCCGCCGCGGGCCGGCGATGGTGTGGGACACGTCCGACAGGGCCACCTCGCGGCGCACGCCCTCGCCCCGTGCGGGACCGGGCCACGAGCGCGGCCGCCGCCTCCGCCGCCGCCCGCTCCGACCCCGCGAGGTCGACGACGAGAGTGGCGGGCATGCCCCCTTCGCCGAGCAGTCCGGTCACGGCCTGGTAGGTGAGGTCGTGCCCGGGGGTCTCCGCCTCGTCGCCGGGGTGGCCGACGATGTCGACCTGACAGACCTGCGGGTGCCGCGCGTGCACGGACTCGAAGTCGAGCCCGAGCCGCCGCAGCGCCGACGGCCGCGAGCTCGTGACGAAGACGTCTGCGGCAGAGAGGAGCTCGTCGACCTCGGCCCGGCCGGCATCGGACTTCAGGTCGACCCGACGCACCTCCTGACCGACGTGCAGCTCGTCGTAGTAGTCCTTGGCGAACTGCTCCATCGGGTCACCACCCGGGGGCAGGACCGTCACGACGCTCGCCCCCTGCCCGGCCAGCCGCGCGACGGCGGCCGGCCCGGGGCAGGTTGATGGCGATCGAGACGACGCGGACGCCGGTCAGGGGGCCGGTCACGTCAGGCCTGGTCGACGAGGGTGCCGGCGGCGACGCGGCCGCGCAGCCACTCCGTCGGGCGGAAGCGCTCGCCGTAGGTGTCGGCGAGCTCGTCCGCACGGGCCACGAAGCCCGCCAGGCCGCCCTCGTAGTTCGTCATGAAGGTCGCCGGACCACCGGTGTGCGGCGGGAAGCCGATGCCGAAGATGCCGCCGATGTTGGCCGACGGGGTGTCGGTGAGCACGCCGTCCTCGAAGCAGCCCGCGGTCTCCAGCGCCATGATGAAGAGGTAGCGGTCCTGCAGATCACGAAGGGGGACCTGCGTCCCCTTCGCGAAGCGCTCGCGCAGACCGGGCCACAGGACCTTGGGCCCGTCGGCCGGGTAGTCGTACATGCCGGCGCCGGCGGCGCGGCCCTTGCGGCCCTCCGCGACCATCGTGTCGATGAGCTCCTCGCCCGGACCCTTGGGCAGGGTCTTGCCCTCCGCGGCCGCGGCCTTGTCGGCCTCGGCGCGGATGTGCTGGGTGAGGGTCAGCGAGACCTCGTCGAGCATCGCCAGCGGCGGCGCGGGGAATCCCGCCGTCGTCGCGGCCCGCTCGACGACCATCGGGTCGATGCCCTCGGCGACCGCGACCGCGCCCTCGAGGATCAGCGTGCCGAAGACCCGGCTGGTGTAGAAGCCGCGACCGTCGCCGACGACGACCGGGATCTTGCGGATCTGCTGGACGATGTCGATCGCGCGGGCGGTCGCCTCGTCGGAGGTCTGCTCGCCACGGATGATCTCGACGAGCTGCATCTTGTCCACCGGGGAGAAGAAGTGCAGGCCGATGAAGTCCTTCGGCCGGCTGGAGAACTCCTGCAGCGAGGTGATCGGCAGGGTCGAGGTGTTGGAGCACAGCAGGGTGTCCGGTCCGACGACCGCCTCGACCTCGGCGAAGACCTGCTTCTTGAGGTCGTAGTCCTCGAAGACCGCCTCGATGACCGCGTCGACACCGGCGAGGTCGTTGACGTCCGCGGTCGGCGTAATACGGGCGAGCACGGCGTCGGCCTTGGCCTGGTCCATCTTGCCGCGCTCCACGCGCTTGGCGAGCAGCTTCTCGGTGTAGCCCTTGCCCTTCTGCGCGCCCTCGATCGAGACGTCCTTGAGGACGACCTCGATGCCCGACATGGCGGCGGAGTAGGCGATGCCGGCGCCCATCATCCCGGCGCCGAGGACCCCGACCTTGCCGACCTGACGGCGCTCGACGCCCTCGGGGCGCAGCTTGCCGCTGTTGATCGCCTGCAGGTCGAAGAAGAAGGCCTGGATCATCGCGGTCGACTCGCGGCCCGCCGCGAGCTCGGTGATGTAGCGCGACTCGATCCGGCTCGCGGTGTCGAAGTCGACCTGCGAGCCCTCGACGGCCGCGGCGAGGATCGCGCGGGGCGACTTCGTCGGGGCACCCTTGAGCGTCTTGCGCAGGTTGGCGGGGAAGGCGGGGAGGTTCGCGGCGAACTTCGGGACCGACGGGGTGCCGCCCGGGATCTTGTAGCCCTTGGCGTCCCAGGGCTTCACGGCCGCGGTCTCGTCGTCCTGGTGCTCGCGGATCCAGGCCTTCGCGGCCGGCACGAGCTCCTCGCGGGTGGCGACGAGCTGGTCGACGACCCCCTTCGCGTGGGCCTGCGCCGGGGCGTACTGCTGGCCCTGCAGCAGCCAGCCCATGAGGGCCTCCTGGATGCCGAGCATCCGCACGAGGCGGGTGACGCCGCCGCCGCCGGGCAGCAGACCGAGCGTGACCTCGGGCAGGCCGAGCTTGACCTTGGGGTCGTCGACGGCGATGCGGTGGTGGGTCGCGAGCGCGAGCTCGAGGCCGCCGCCGAGCGCGGCGCCGTTGATCACTGCGACGACCGGCTTGCCGAGCTGCTCGAGGCGACGCAGCTGCGACTTGATGCCCTCGATGCCGGTGAAGAACTCACCGGCGGTCTCGGCGGTGACCGACTGCAGGTCGGTGAGGTTGCCGCCGGCGAAGAAGGTCTTCTTGGCGGAGGCGAGGACGACGCCGGCGATCTCGTCACGCTCGGCCTCGAGGCGGTCGACGGTCTCGCCCATCGCCCGGACATAGGTGTCGTTCATCGTGTTGGCGCCCGCACCGGGGTCGTCCATCGTCAGCGTGACGATGCCCTCGTCGTCGCGCTCGTAGCGGATCATGTTCTCGCTCATGGCTTCTCGTGCTTCCTGTCCGTGACGAAGGGGGGTCAGACGCGCTCGACGATCGTGGCGACACCCATGCCGCCGCCGATGCAGAGGGTGGCGATGCCGCGCTCGAGGTCGCGCGCTCCAGCTCGTCGACGAGGGTGCCGAGGATCATCGCGCCCGTGGCGCCGAGCGGGTGGCCCATGGCGATCGCGCCGCCGTTGACGTTGGTCTGCTCCTCGCTCCAGCCCATGTCGCGCATGAGCTTGAGGGCGACGGCGGCGAAGGCCTCGTTGATCTCGACGAGGTCGATGTCGCTGGCCTTCATGCCGACCCGGTCGAGGGCCTTGCGGCACGACGGGGCGGGACCGGTGAGCATGATCGTCGGCTCGGAGCCGATGACCGCGGTGGAGACGATGCGGGCGCGGGGGGTCAGGCCCATCTCCTGGCCGACGCGCTCGTTGCCGACGAGGAGCAGCGCGGCGCCGTCGACGATGCCGGAGGAGTTGCCGGCGTGGTGCACGTGGTTGATCGCGTCGACGTGCGGGTACTTCTCGGTGGCGACGAAGTCGAAGCCACCCTGCTCACCCATCGCGGCGAAGGAGGGACGCAGCCCACCGAGCGACTCGGCGGTCGTCCCGGGGCGGATCGTCTCGTCGCGGTCGAGGATCGTGATGCCGCTGGCGTCCTTGACGGGGATGACGCTCTTGTCGAAGTAGCCGCCCTCCCAGGCAGCAGCCGCACGGGCGTGGGACTGCGCGGCGAAGCGGTCGACCTCCGCGCGGTCGTAGCCCTCGATCGTCGCGATGAGGTCGGCGCTGATGCCCTGCGGGACGAAGTCCGTCTCGAGCGCCGTGCGCGGGTCCATCGCCCACGCGCCACCGTCGCTGCCCATCGGCACGCGCGACATCGACTCGACGCCACCGGCGATGAGCAGGTCCTCGAAGCCGGAGCGCACCCGCGCCGCGACCTGGTTGACCGCCTCGAGGCCGGAGCCGCAGAAGCGGTTGAGCTGCACGCCCGCCACCGGCTCGGGGTAGCCGGCCTTGAGCGCGGCGATGCGCGGCAGGACCGCGCCCTGGTCGCCGACCGGCGAGACGATGCCCATGACGAGGTCGTCGACCTGCGCGGCGTCGAGGCCGGGGTTGCGCTCCCGGATCGCCTGCAGGAGACCGACGGTCAGGTCGATCGGCTTGACCTCGTGGAGGGAGCCGGAGGACTTGCCCTTCCCTCGGGGCGTGCGGACGGCGTCGTAGATGATCGCCTGGGGCTGCTCGGGCATGGGCCGGCTCCTTCGCGGGTCACTGCTGGGGTTCGCCTCGCACCCTACGCAGCCGTTGAACACATGTGCAATGGTGGGTCGACTTGTTCACCGTCACAGCGAAGGGGGGACCCCGTGGGTTCACGAGAAGGCGCCGCCGGCGACACCAGCACGCGGATCCGGGACGCGGCACTGGCGCTCTTCGCCGAGCGGGGAGTCGCCGCGACGAGCCTGCGCGAGGTCGCCCGCTCCGCCGGGGTCGCCCCCGGCCTCGTCGGCCACTACTTCGGAAGCAAGGACGGGCTGCAGGAGGCAGTCGAGGACGCGGTCGTCGGGCTCTTCCGTGACGCCCTCGGGTCGGTGCCGCTCGACGGCCCGGTGGACGACGTCGTCGCCGGGCGCGATGCCGCGGTCAACGCGATGTTCCTGGCCAACCCGCACACCGTCGACTACCTGCGCCGGGTCGTCGTCACCCCGGGCGCCGGCGACGGGCGCCTCGTGCGCAAGCTGCTCGACGAGCAGATCGTCCAGACGCAGACGCTGCGCGACCACGGCATCGGCGCCAGCCGCAATCCCGTCACCGAGCAGGCGGTCCGCGTGCTCGTCCGCCAGCTCGGCACCTGGCTGCTCCAGCCGGCCCTCGGCCGGCTCTGGGACCTCTCCGGCGCCGAGGGCCCGCCCCCCGAGGTCCGCATCACCCTCCGCTGACCGTCACCCAACTCTGCAAAACCCTAGGGTTTTGCGCAGTTGCGTCGCGTGAACCCTGCAGGACCCTAGGGTTTTGCAGGGTTGGAGGTCAGGGGCGAAGGGCGTCAGGCGTTGGGGTCGGCGTTCTCCGGGCACTGGCACCACTGGTCGGCGGGTACCTGCGCCCGGACCTGGGCCACGTGCTCACCGCAGCCGCTCCACGTCGTCTTGCCGCACTGCTGGCACCGGACCGGCATGCACACGAGCGGTCACTCCCCTTCGTCATCCTGGCGCCGGCGACGTGCCGGCCCCTCTCACAGTAGGGTCCGATCATGGCCGATCGCACCACCTACCTCCTCGTCGACGGGGAAAACATCGACGCCACGCTCGGGGTCTCCGTCCTCGGGCGGCGCCCGGAGCCGCAGGAGCGTCCGCGGTGGAACACGCTGCTCGACTACACCGAGGCGGTGTGGGACCAGCCGGTCAAGGGGCTCTTCTTCCTCGCCGTCGCCGGTGAGCTGCCGGCCTCCTTCGTGCAGGCGCTGCTCGCCATGGGCTACCGGCCGGTGCCGCTGCGCGGCGAGGGCAAGGTCGTCGACATCGCGATCCAGCGCACAGCCGAGGCCCTCCTCGAGCGTGACGCCGACGTCATGCTCGTCAGCCACGACAACGACTTCACCCCGCAGATGGAGGCGCTGGCCCAGGACGAAGGGCGGCGGCTCGGCGTCGTCGGCTTCGGCGAGTTCATGGCGGGCGGCCTGCGGCAGGTCGACGGCGTGGAGTTCTTCGACCTCGAGTACGACGTGTCGGCCTTCAAGAGCCGGCTGCCGCGGGTGCGGGTCATCGAGATCGACGAGTTCGACCCGCTCGAGTTCATCTGACGAAAGGGCCCCGCCGTGGGCATCGTGTACTCCGACATCGCCGTCTCCGCCGACGGCTTCGCCGCGGGGCCGCGGCAGAGCGAGGCCTCGCCCATGGGCGAGATCGAGGAGGGCGCGCTCCACGCCTGGATGTTCGAGGGTTACGAGGACAACCGGGCGGAGGTCGACGCGATCGTCGATTCGGGCGCGACGATCATGGGCCGCAACATGTTCGGCCCGGTCCGCGGCGAGTGGGACCGTGACTGGCGGGGGTGGTGGGGCGACGAGCCGCCGTACCACGGGCCGGTCTTCGTGCTGACGCACTTCGCCCACGAGCCGATCGAGATGCAGGGCGGCACGACCTTCCACTTCGTCACCGACGGCATCGAGTCCGCGCTCGAGCGCGCCCGGGCGGCCGCTGGCGAGCGCAACATCTCCGTCGCCGGAGGGGCGAGCACGGTCAACCAGTTCCTCGCCGCCGGGCTGCTCGACGAGCTGCGGCTGCACGTCACGTCGAGCATCCTCGGGGCCGGCGAACGGATCTTCGACGGGGTGCCGCCGCAGACCCTCGAGCGCGTCTCGGTCCGGGCCACGCCACTCGTCACCCACATGACCTACCGGCCCGTGCGGGGCTGAGCGGGCGCGCCCTTCGCGGCGCTGAGGTCACCCGTCAGGGGTGCTTCGCGTCGGCCGCGCGGTCGAGCAGGTACCAGTCGCCGAGCGGCGTGGCGAGCGCCTCGGCCGCCTGCTCCTCGGTGACGAGCTTGCGGTCCAGCAGGACCGAGACGATCTCCTGCCTCTCGTCGAGCAGCGTCTGCTGGTCGGCCTGCGGCAGCCGGCGGAAGCCCTCGGCCCGAGCCGCCCACCGGGCCTCGTCGGGGCTGCCCGGCCGCGACGCCACCAGCATGAGGACGAGGGCGACGGCACCCAGGACGAGGGTCGCCCCGATGGGCACGGCGACCGCCGCGTAGTCCTCCGGCGGCAGCAACGAGTGGAACCACCACAGCGAGAGCGCCGAGCAGATGATCGCCAGGGCCGAGAAGCCCGTCCACGTGCCGGCGCTATGCCGCCCCCACCGGGACCACTCGACGAGGGTCCACACCTGACCGATCGCGGCGAGGGTGAAGACGATCAGCGCCATCCCCCGCAGCCCGTCGCCCGCGAAGCCGTACGACTCCATGACCGACTGGTCGGGTCCCCCGGGGTTGCCCAGCGGGAGCAGCAGACCGCCGAAGGGGGCGATGAGGCACAGCGCCCGCAGGCACCCGCCGAGCATCTCCGCCCACACGCCGCCCTTGAGCAGCGGCGCCTCCCATCGCTGGAGGTGCTCCAGCGATCCCCAGCTCACCCCGTCGGCGAAGCCGTTGACACGAGCCGCCTTCACCGCCCCGCTCACCTGCGGCTCGTCCGCCTGCTCCGGCTCTGCCCCCGCGTCCTGCGTCATGCCGGCCAGCCTGCCACGGCCGGTCTGGGTCGAGGCCCGCTGCGTCCCCCCTTGCCCGTTACGGTCGAGGACATGACGGCAGGGGACGGCAGCAGGGGGCCCGGCGCGCGCCTCGCCGGCCTGGCCGACGACGAGAGGGGTGCGTGTGGCTGGCGCAGCGGGGGCGACGGCGCGCCGCGCCGCCGCTGA
>NZ_JBNFOF010000026.1:0-23121 GCF_057364645.1 Janibacter sp. CFPM2_SD2 | reverse complement strand
TCGCACGAGGAGCTCGGCACCCTCGTCGTCGGTGCCCCGGGCACCCTCGAGGAGGCCGACCAGCGCACGGTGGAGCGGGCCGCAGTCGTCACCGCCCCTGACCGCCTCGGCCACCCTGGCCACCTCGACCACCGCCGCGGTTGCCTCCCTTCGCCCGGCCGTTGCCCTGCTGGGCAGGAGCCTCGACGACGAAGGGACCGGGGAAGGTGCGCTCGCCCGGGGCGAGCTCGGCGAGGAGCTCGTGGCCGACGCCGACGCGGGTGGTCGTCGGCTTGATGCCGGCCTTGCGGGTGAGGTCGCGGACGTCGCGGACCTGATCGTCGGTCATGAGCGTGACGACCGTGCCCTCGGCGCCGGCGCGCGCGGTGCGACCGGAGCGGTGGAGGTAGGCCTTGTGCTCGACCGGCGGGTCGGCGTGGATGACGAGCGAGACGTCGTCGACGTGGATGCCGCGGGCGGCGATGTCGGTGGCGACGAGGGTCTGCGCGGTGCCCGAGTGGAAGGCCTCCATCGTGCGGGTGCGCGCGTTCTGGCTGAGGTTGCCGTGCAGCTCGACCGCGGGGACACCGGCGGCGTTGAGCTGGCGGGCCATCTTCTTGGCGCGGTGCTTGGTGCGGGTGAAGACGACCTTGCGGCCCGGCGCGGCCACGAGGTCGGTGAGGACCGGCAGGTGGTCGTGGCTGCTGATGTGCAGGACGTGGTGGGTCATCTTCGCGACGGGCGACTGGGCCGAGTCGGCCTCGTGGGTCACCGGCTGCTCGAGGTAGCGCTTGACGATCTGGTTGATCGCGCCGTCGAGGGTCGCGGAGAAGAGCATCCGCTGGCTGCCGCGCGGGGTCTTGTCGAGGATGCGCTTGACGCCCGGGAGGAAGCCCAGGTCGGCCATGTGGTCGGCCTCATCGAGGATCGTCACCTCGATGGCCGACAGGTCGACGTGACCCTGGCCCATGAGGTCCTCGAGGCGGCCCGGGCAGGCGACGACGACGTCGACGCCCGCGGCGATGGCCTTGACCTGCGGGTTCTGGCCCACGCCGCCGAAGACGGTGCGGCTGCGCAGGCCGACGGCCTGCGCGAGCGGGGTGAGCGAGTCCTCGATCTGGGTCGCGAGCTCGCGGGTGGGGGCGAGGATCAGCGCGCGGGGGCGCTTGGTCTGGCGCCGCGTGCCCGACTCGACGAGGCGGGCGACGAGCGGCAGGAGGAAGGCGTAGGTCTTGCCCGAGCCCGTGCGCCCGCGGCCGAGCACGTCACGGCCGGCGAGGGAGTCCGGCAGCGTCGCCGCCTGGATCGAGGTCGGGGTGATGATGCCCTGCTGCTCCAGGACGGAGGTCAGGGAGGTGGGCACGCCGAGGTCGGCGAAGGTCGTGGTCGTCACGAAAAGAGGTGCTCCAGACGGAGTCATGATGCTTCGGTTCTGCCCGGCGCGGGTCATGCCTGCTGCTGTGCAGGGGACGCTCGCGGCGCGATGGCATCGTTGCAAAAGGAGAAGCAGCTCGCTGCAGAACTGAACGGCTGCTTCGCCAAGTGTAGCGGCGAAGGGGGTGGCGCCCGACCGTGGGTGTCGTCGGCAGCTGCCAAGCTGCGGACATGCCGATCGAGATGCGCTCCTTCGCGCGCAGCAGCTTGGACGACGACGAGCGTCGTGAGGTCGAGGCCGTCGCCATGCTCGCCGACCACCTGCGCGAGGAGCTCGCTGAGCGCGAGGTCGCCATCAATCAGGCGCACGTCGTCAATGCGCCGAGCAAGGACATCCAGGACATTGTCGCGGAGATCCTCACGGACGAGTTGGGCTTCCGCCAAGAGGTCGTACTCACTCCTCAGGACGGCATCGTCACCCGGGCTCGGCCCGACTTCGTCTTCCCCCTGTCTCCCGGCCGCGGCGTCATGGCCGAGGTCGAGCGCGGTGGCACGGTCAACAACAACCACGACCTCAAGGACATGTGGAAGGCGCACATCGCGCAGGACATCCAGCACCTCTTCCTCGTCGTGCCCAACTCGAACTGGACCGGCGTCGGAGGTGCTCGCGAGAAGCCCTATCCGCGCGTGCTCAACCGGATCGGCGCCTTCTTCGGCACGCCACGGCGCGAGGTCGACGTCCTGTCGGCGCACGTCTTCGGATACGGACTCCTCAGCCTGCAAGCTGCGGTTGAGCTACGACCCGACGACGGGAGCTGACACCCCCTTCGGCGCAGCTCAGGGTGGCGGAATGACCCGACACACGCAGCGCCCTGACCACACCGCCGAGCTCGCGAAACTGCGCGCCCGCCTCTACTCACCCGAGCTCAGCCCGCTCGAGGCGAGTGCCATGCTCACGGCGACGGAACTGCTGCGCCTCCACGAGAGCGGGGACTTCGAGATCTGCACGAGCATCCATGCCGCGGGGATGGTCCGACTGTGTCTTGGGACCCCCTTCGAGCTGGTGCACCTCGAGGACCATGACTGCTGTGACTGCTGCGGGTGCACGTGAGCCGCAAGCCCGTCCATGCGCGAACAGCCAGCCACAGCTCGTATCGCCGGCTGCACCACGAGCTGTGGCTGACCACTCGAGGTGTGGCCAGCCACAGTTTGTGGTCGAGGTGGTGGAGGAGCGGGGGTCAGATGACGCCCTGGGCCACCATCGCGTCGGCGACCTTGATGTAGCCGGCGAGGTTGGCGCCGGCGACGTAGTCACCCGGGACGTCGAACTCCTCGGCGGTCTCGAGGCAATTGGCGTGGATGTCGCGCATGATCTCCTCGAGGCGCAGCTCGGTCTCCTCGAAGCCCCACGAGTCGCGGCTCGCGTTCTGCTGCATCTCGAGAGCCGACGTGGCGACGCCACCGGCGTTGGAGGCCTTGCCCGGGGCGTAGAGCGTGCCGGCCTCGCGGAAGACCTCGATCGCCTCCGGCACGCACGGCATGTTGGCACCCTCGGCGACGAGCCGGACACCGTTCTTCACGAGGGTGCGGGCGTGCTCCTGCGAGAGCTCGTTCTGCGTGGCGCACGGCAGGGCGACGTCGCAGGGCACGTCCCAGATGGTGCCGTCGGCGATGTGGCGGGCGGACCCTCCCTTCGCCTCGGCGTAGTCGGTGAGGCGACCACGCTGCACCTCCTTGACCTCCTGCAGCAGGGCCAGGTCGATGCCGGACTCGTCGACGACGTAGCCGCCCGAGTCGGAGACGGCGACGACGGTGCCGCCGAGCTGGTGGACCTTCTCCACGGCGTAGATCGCGACATTGCCGGAGCCCGAGACGACGACCCGCTTGCCGTCGAGGGACTCCCCCTTCGCCTTGAGCATCTCCTGGGCGAAGAAGACGGTGCCGTAGCCGGTCGCCTCGGTGCGCACCTGCGACCCGCCCCACGACAGGCCCTTGCCGGTGAGGACGCCGGCCTCCCAGCTGTTGGTGATGCGCTTGTACTGGCCGAAGAGGTAGCCCAGCTCGCGGCCGCCGACGCCGATGTCGCCGGCAGGCACATCCGTGTACTCGCCGATGTGGCGGTAGAGCTCGGTCATGAAGGACTGGCAGAAGCGCATGATCTCGGCATCGGACTTGCCCTTGGGGTCGAAGTCGGAGCCGCCCTTGCCGCCACCGATCGGCATGCCGGTCAGCGAGTTCTTGAAGACCTGCTCGAAGCCGAGGAACTTGATGATCGACAGGTTGACGCTCGGGTGGAAGCGCAGGCCGCCCTTGTAGGGGCCGAGCGCGGAGTTGAACTCGACGCGGAAGCCTCGGTTGATCTCGACGTCCCCGGAGTCCGTGGTCCACGGCACGCGGAAGATGATCTGCCGCTCCGGCTCGCACATCCGCTTGAGGATCGACCACTGCGCGTACTCGTCGACGCGGCCGGCGATCGGCGACAGCGACTGCATGACCTCGTAGACGGCCTGGTGGAACTCGCGCTCACCGGGGTTGCGCGCGATCACCTCGTCGAAGTGCCCCTGGAAGTTGGGGTGCAGGGCCTGGGTGGTCACAGCCGATCTCCTTCGAAGGGGGTGGGGTCGCCTCACGTTAACCGCCGCGGGTTCGGGGCTGCCGGGCTGTCCGAGGGTTGTCCCTGTCACGTGCGAGGCTTGGCGCCATGAGCGCTTCCGTGAGCCAAGAGACCGGACCCGACCGCTTCGAGGTGAGCTCCGACGGCGTCGTCGCCGGCTTCGCCCAGTTCGTCGACCACGACGGTCGCCGAGTTTTCTTCCACACCGAGGTCGGCGAGGAGTTCGGCGGGCAGGGCCTGGCCGGCATCGTCGTCGAGGAGGCCGTGCGGGCCACCCGCGAGGAGGGCCTGACCGTCGTGCCGGTCTGCCCCTACGTCAAGAAGTGGCTGACCAAGCACACCGACCACGGCGCCACCATCGCGCAGCCGACCCCCGACGACCTGGCCGCGATCCCGCAGTGACCCTGCGCGTCGCCACCTTCAACGTCAACGGCATCCGGGCGGCGCAGCGCCGAGGCTTCGAGGCATGGCTCGCCGAGCGCGAGCCCCATGTCGTCGCGCTCCAGGAGGTCCGCTGCCCGCCCGAGCAGCTGCCCACCGGTGTCTTCGGTGACCACCACCTGACCTACGAGCCGGGCCAGATCGCCGGCCGCAACGGCGTCGCCGTGCTCACCCGCACCCGCCCCGCGGCGGTGCGCACCTGGGACGGCGCAGTGCTGATGCGTGCCCCCGGTGAGGAGCACGTGCACACCGAGCCGTCTCCGCTGGGCACGATGGCGCGCGGGTTGTCCCCCTTCGCCTCCGAGGGGCGGTACGTCGAGGTGGACCTCTCCGACCAGCCCCTCACCGTGGCCTCGTTGTACCTGCCGAAGGGAGGGCTGCCGGCCCACCTGCAGAAGCCCGGCGGGCGCGAGGCCCCCGACGGTGGGGCGAAGTACGAGCGCAAGATGGGCTTCCTCGCCTCCTTCGCCCGCCAGCTCGACCGCTCGCGCAAGGCGGCCCGGGCGGCGGGGCGCGAGTTCCTCCTGCTCGGCGACCTCAACGTCGCGCACACGCAGCTCGACGTCACCAACTGGCGCGCCAACCAGAAGTCCGAGGGCTTCCTGCCCGAGAGCGCGAGTGGTTCGACTCGATCGTCTCGCCGCGCACCCTCGTCGACGTCGTGCGGCGCATGCACCCCGACACGACCGGCCCGATGTCCTGGTGGTCGTGGATGGGCGGCGCCTTCGACCGCGACACCGGCTGGCGGATCGACTACCACCTCGCCACCCCCGGCCTGGCGAAGCGCGCGATCACCGCCGGCACGGACCGCCCGGCGAGCGGTCCGGAGCGGGTGAGCGACCACGCGGCAGTGGTGGTGGACTACGACTACTGACGGGTAACCTCCGCGCATGGACCAATCGCCGGCCCTGACCATCGGGCTCCCCATCGCCATCGGCATCGTCATGCTCGGGCTCGGCCTGTCGCTCACCAGGGCTGACTTCACCCGGGTGCGCGAGGCCCCGCGCGCGGTGATCGTCGCCCTGGGGCTGCAGATGCTCTTCCTGCCGCTGCTCGCCTACGGGCTCATCCGCCTCTTCGACCTCGCGCCGCTCCTCGCGGTCGGCGTCATGCTCCTCGCCGCCTCGCCCGGTGGGACGACGGCGGGGATGTTCAGCTACCTCTTCCGCGGTGACGTCGCGCTCAACGTCACGCTCACGGCGGTCAACTCGGTGCTGACGATCGTCACCCTGCCCCTCATCACCGGCTGGGCGGTGGGCCACTTCAACGCGCAGAGCGAGGGGGTCGGCGTCCAGCTCGGCAAGTTCGGCGGGGTCGTCGTGCTCGTGCTGCTGCCCGTCGCCATCGGCATGTGGCTGCGCTCGGTCCGCCCGCAGATCGCCGAGCGTGCGGAGCGTCCGATCAAGGCCTTCGCCATCGTCTTCCTCGTCGTCGTCGCCATCGGGGCGATCGTCGCCGAGCGGGACAACATCGTCGAGTACACCCGCTCGGCCGGACTGCTCGTCACCATCCTGTGCGCACTGGCCCTGAGCGTCGGCTACGCCGTCGCCCGCGGTCTGCGCCTCGACCGCGCCCAGGGCGTGGCGGCCGCCTACGAGGTGGGCATCCAGAACACGACCCTGGCCATGACCCTCGCGCTCAGCGTCTTGGGCAGCACCGAGATCGCCATCCCCGCCGCCGTCTACTCGATCGTCATGAACATCTTCGGCTTCGCCTTCGGCATCGCCCTCAACCGCATGCCCGAGCGGGCTGTCGTCCCGGCCGTCTAGGTTGACCCCATGAGCGATGTCACCGTGCTGCACAACCCGAAGTGCTCGACCTCCCGCGCCGCCGTCGAGACGATCGAGGGTGCCGGGGTCGCGGCCGAGGTGCACCAGTACCTCAAGGCGCCCCTCGACGAGGCCGCGCTGCGCGAGCTCATCGGCAAGCTCGAGGACGAGCCGACCGACCTCGTGCGCCGCGACTCCTTCTTCAAGGACCAGGGCCTGACCGACGCCGACGTCGCGACGGTCGACCAGGTCGTCGCCGTCCTCGTCGAGCACCCGCGCCTCATGCAGCGCCCGGTGGTCGTCAAGGGCGACCGGGCGATCATCGGCCGGCCCAAGGACCGGGTCGCTCCCTTCGTCCGGGGCTGACGCGCCCGAGGACTAGAGTGGAGTCATGATCCTCATCGTCGTGAAGTTCCGCACCAAGCCCGAGTACACCGAGCGGTGGCCGGAGATCGTGGACGAGTTCACCCGGGCCACGCGCGCCGAGCCGGGCAACATCTTCTTCGAGTGGTCGAGGAGCCTGGAGACCAAGGACGAGTGGGTGCTCGTCGAGGCCTTCCAGGACGACGCCGCCGAGGCCCACGTCGGCAGCGACCACTTCGCGGCGGCCATGGAGTCGATGCGCCCGGCGATCACCGAGACCCCGCGCGTCATCAGCCGCACCGTCGAGGGCAGCGGCTGGGACGAGATGGGCGAGCTGAAGGTCGACTGACCACTCAGCAGGACCTTCCCCGGCCTCACAGGAGCTTCATCCTCGTGCGAGGCCGGGGATTTTTTTGCGTGACCCGGACGTCACGGGGCGGGTGAGGCGGCGACCCGCCGCAGTGCCCCGTGGTCGATCAGTTCGGCGACCGCCTCGCCCACGATCCGGTCTGCCTCGGGATGCTCCCCGAGTTCCGCGACGACGGTGGCGGTGAGCTCGGCGACGGTGACCGGTTCGCGCGCAGCCCGCCAGACCACGGCCCCCGGACCGGCCAGGCGAAGGGGGCGCGGCCCAGCGAGCACGAGGACCTCGCCGTCGAAGGCGATCGCGTCCGACCACGGCGCCCGGGCGACCCTGGCCGCCCCCTCCGGCTCCGCCAAGGACTCCCCGTCGTCCAAACTTCGCAAAACCCTAGGGTCTTGCGAAGTTCTGTCGTCCGAACTGCGCAAAACCCTAGGGTCCTGCGACGTTCTGGGGGCGGTCGGAAGCACCTCGTCGCGGGGCAGGCGCTCCTGCGGGCGCGGGGGCAGGTGCTCCCAGGTCGGCTCGACGGGAGCGGCCTGCGCCAGGTGCTCGGCGACGAGCTCGTGGCAGGTGTCGATCTCGGCGTAGACGAGGCCGGGCGGGCGCGCCGCCGGCGGTCACGGCGCGGGCGAGGCGGTCGAGGCGTCGTCGAGCCACCACGTCGACGACGTCTCCGGCAGCACGGCGAGCAGCTGGTCGACGAGCCGACCGGCTCGATCCGCGAAGAGGTCGCCTCGGGGTCGCGGGCAAGGGTGAGCAGGGCGGCGATCGTGGGCGAGGGCGGGGTCGGGCCCAGACCCGACTCGTCCGGCGACGGCTCGGCCTTGTGCCACCGGTCGGCCGGGTCGATGACGAGCGAAGGGGGCTTGGGGTGCGGCGCGATCCGCCCGTCGGCGAGCAGCACGACCGACTCGTCGGTGACATAGCCCAGCCGCTCCCCGAGGACCCGCGTGGCCGTCGACTTGCCCCTCCGGAGGGGCGACGAGGACGACCGCGCGCCCGTCGGGGTCGGCGAGCGCCGCGGCGTGCAGCAGGGTCACGCGGCCCCGCAGCCGGGTCAGGCCGAGCCGGGTGATCTCCCGCGAGAGGACATAGGGCAGGCGCTCGAGGTCACTGGCGACGACCGTGGCTCCCGTCCCGTCGCCGGCCAGCCCGACGCGCAGCACCCGCGACTCGTGGTCGAGGAGCAAGGTCGTCGGGTCGGCCGCGAGCTTGGCGCAGCGCCCCCAGCGGGCGCGCATCTCGGCGGCGGCAGCCGCGGGCAGCGCCGACAGGTCGAGGATCCACGCGCACCCCATCGTCACGAGGTCCACCACCTCGTCCCCCGCCACCTGCACAGCCACCGCGTGCACTCCCTTCGCCGGGCGTCACTCTGCCAGAGAGGCCCCGGTGCGGCGACGATCGCCGCCGACCGACCACTAGGCTCGGCCACATGCCGCGACCGCACGCAGCCGCGATCTTCGAGGACGCCTGGAACCGCCAGGTGGCCGGCGCCATGCGCCGCCGGGGCTGGGGCACCCGCGTGCTCGCCCACACCGGCTACGGCAGCACCGACCGCATCCGCGTCCTCGGCCGGGTCCTCATGACTCGACGCCCCTACGCCCCGGCCGCCGCCGACGCCCGCGCCACGTGGCTGGAGCTGCGCACCGCCGACAACGAGCGAAGGGGGTGGCGCGTCTTCTTCACCACCCCGGCGGCGGGTGAGCCGGTCACCGTGACGATCGGCGAGCGCGAGTTCCGCACCCGGGTCGATCGCTCCGGGCTGCTCGACCTGACGATCACGGACCACGGCTCGAGCCGGCTGGCACGACCTGAGCATCTCCTCGCCACGCGCCGCCGACACGACGGCGGCGGTCTTCGTCGTCGCGCCGGGCGAGACCTTCGGCATCGTCTCCGACATCGACGACACGATCATCACGACGACGATGCCGCGGCCGATGATCGCCGCGTGGAACACCTTCTTCCGCCACGAGGGCACCCGCCGTGCCGTCCCCGGCATGGCGACGATGTACCGCGAGCTGCTCGCCGAGCACCCGGGCGCGCCGATCGTCTACGTCTCGACCGGCGCGTGGAACCTCGTGCCCGCCCTCACCCGCTTCCTGCGCCGCGCCGGCTACCCGCTCGGACCGATGCTCATGACCGACTGGGGGCCGACGAACACCGGCTGGTTCCGCTCCGGGCAGGACCACAAGCGCGCCGCGCTGCACCGGCTCGCGCGGGAGCTGCCCGAGGTGCGCTGGGTGCTCATCGGCGACGACGGCCAGCACGACCCGAGCCTCTACGGCGAGTTCGCCGAGCAGCTGCCCGAGCGGGTGCGCGCCATCGGGATCCGTGTGCTGTCGACGACGGAGCAGCTGCTCAGCCACTTCACCCCGATCTCGACCGACGACTTCGAGCAGCACGTCGGCGTCGAGCTGCCGATCTGCCGAGCCAACGACGGCTGGACGATGCTCGAGCAGATGCGCGAGGCCCTCGGGACGGAGCGGACCGGTGCCTGAACTGCCGGAGGTCCAAGGGCTCGTCGACTTCCTCGGCGAGCGGATGGCCGGGCTGGCGGTCGAGTCGCTGGAGCTCGCGTCCTTCTCCGTGCTCAAGACCTTCGACCCGCCACCGCAGGCCCTCGCCGGCGCGCCCGTCGACGGGGTGACTCGCCACGGCAAGTGGATCGACATCGACTGCGACGGCATCCACCTCGTGCTGCACCTCGCCCGCGCCGGCTGGGTCCGCTGGTCCGAGGAGTTGCCGCGCACCGTGCTGCGGCCCGGCAAGTCACCCATCGCGCTGCGGGTGCGGCTCGTCGACGGCTCGGGCTTCGACGTCACCGAGGCCGGCACGAAGAAGAGCCTCGCCGCCTACCTCGTGCGCGACGTGCAGGCCGTGCCGGGCATCGCGAGCTTGGGACCCGACCCGCTCGCCGACGACTTCACCCGCGAGGCCTTCGGCGAGCTGCTCGCCGGCCGCTCCGCCCAGATCAAGGGCGTGCTGCGCGACCAGTCGGTCATCGCGGGGGTGGGCAATGCCTACTCCGACGAGGTCCTGCACGTGGCAAAGCTGTCTCCCTTCGCCAAGGCGTCGACCCTGACCGACGAGCAGGTGGACACGCTCTACCAGGCCCTGCGCTCGACCCTGACCGACGCCGTCGCGGCTGCCTCGGGCAAGCCGGCGAAGGAACTCAAGGACGCCAAGCGGGCCGGGATGCGGGTCCACGGACGCACTGGCGAGGCCTGCCCCGTGTGCGGTGACGTCGTGCGCGAGGTGAGCTTCGCCGACCGGTCGCTGCAGTACTGCGCCACCTGCCAGACCGGCGGCAAGCCGCTCGCCGACCGGCGGACGAGCAAGTTCCTCAAGTAGCCGTCAGTCGGTGGTGATCAGCCGCCAGGCCGAGCGGATGTGCTCCTCCGTGGCCGCCGCCGCGAGATCACCGTCGCCGGCCGCGATCGCCGTGTGGATCCGCCGGTGGTCCGCCCGCAGCTTGTCGGCGACCTCGTCCCAGTCGCCGACGGTGCGGAAGGCGTCGAGGATCGGCAGCCGCATCGACTCCCGGATGGCTGCGGTGACGTCGCGAGCCAGCTGGTTGCCCGCGGCCTCGGCGAGCGCGACGTGGAAGGCGGTGTCGTGGTCGTTGAACCGCTCCCGGTCGATCCCCGGGGTCTCCATGAGGTCGAGCAGCCGGGTCATCTCGGCCAGTTGCTCCGGTGTCGCGTGGGCCGCGGCGAGGCGCACGCTCACCGTCTCGAGAGCCACCCGCACCTCGAGCACGTCGGGCAGCGGGAAGTTGGCGAGCGCCACGTGCAGGCGCAGCAGACGGGCGAGGGCGCCGCTGGGCACCGCGGTGATCATCGTCCCGCCGGCGCCACCGGCCCCGACCGACGAACGCACGACCCCCTGGGCCTCGAGCGTGCGTACCGCCTCGCGCACCGCAGCACGACCCACGTCGAGCATCCGGGCCAGCTCGCGCTCCGCCGGCAGGGTGTCGCCGACCCGCAGCCGACCGTCGAGGATGCGCTCGTCGACCCACGCGAGCACGACCTCGTAGGCCTTGAGGCCCGCTCCGGGCCTCGCGGGGCTGGGATCTTCGATCACGAGCACAGGATGGCACGGCCTCGCGGCGGCCGGGAGAAGTGGTCGGACCATTATCGGTTCATTTGGTCCGACCATTGACGGGATGGCCTCACCGGGTCTACGGTCAGTGCTCGACACAATGGTCCGACCATTATGCCGATCCTCCCGCCCGACGACGTGCACCCGGAGCCCCGATGACCCCCACCGCCGTACCGATGGACTTCACACCGGAGATCGCTCCGGTGCTCGACAGCCTCACCGTCTCAGCCCTCGTGGCCCTCGTGCCGCTGGTGACGATCTTCGTCACCCTCGGCCTGCTGAAGTGGAAGGCGCACTGGGCCGGCCTGACCGCCGTGGCGGTCGCGATCCTCGTGGCGGTCGTCTTCTTCGGGATGCCAGCCCACCTCGCCGCGCTCGCGGCGACCGAGGGCGCCGTCTTCGGCCTCTTCCCCATCATGTGGATCGTCTTCACCGCGATCGTCCTCTACGAGGTCACGGTGCGCTCGGGTCACTTCGAGGACCTGCGCGCGACCTTCCGGCTCATCTCCGACGACCCGCGGATCCAGGCGATCATCATCGCCTTCTGCTTCGGCGCGCTCCTCGAGGCCCTCGCCGGCTTCGGCGCCCCCGTGGCCATCACCGGCGTCATGCTCATGGCGGTGGGCTTCGCCCCCCTTCGCGCCGCCACGGTCGTGCTGCTGGCCAACACCGCCCCGGTCGCCTTCGGGGCCATCGCCATCCCGATCCTCACCGCCGGCAACCTCACCGGCATCCCCTACGAGGAGATCGGTGCCTACGTCGGCCACCAGGCACCGATCATCGCCATCTTCGTCCCGCTGCTCCTCGTCTTCATGGTCGACGGGCGAAGGGGGGTCCGCCAGACCTGGCCGGCCGCCGTCGTCATCGGCCTCGCCTTCGCCATCACCCAGTGGGTCTCGGCGACGTGGATCTCGGTCGAGATGACCGACATCATCGCCTCCCTCGTCTCGCTCGCCGTCGCCGTCGCCTTCCTGCGGACCTGGCAGCCGACCGGCGGTGACGAGGCCACCGAGTCGCTCCAGGTCGAGCGGGAGCAGCAGTTCGCGCTCGCCGGGGCCGACGGCCCTGCGACCGGCGGCGGGTCGGCCGACGCCTACCAGATCACGCCCGAGGAGCTCGACTCCCAGGCCCGCGCCCTCACGCCGCGCCGCATCGCCTGGGCGATGTTCCCCTACGTCCTCGTCGTCGCCGTCTTCTCGATCGCCAAGCTCGTGCCGGCCGTCGACACCTGGCTCACGGGGACCAACGTCAAGATCCCCTGGCCCGGTCTGGCCGGTGAGGTGCTCACCCACGACGGCAGCGTCAACGCGTCGGCGACCTACTCCTTCTCCTGGCTCTCCTCCCCCGGCACCATGCTCCTCGCCTGCGCCGTCGTCGTGGCCCTGGCCTACGGGATCGGCTTTTCCGGCCTGGCCGCCGAGATGAAGGAGACCGCGGTGAAGATGCGCTGGGCCTTCGTCACCGTCGCCTCGGTCCTCGCCCTCGCCTACGTCATGAACCTCTCCGGGCAGACGATCACCATCGGCGCCTGGATCGCCGGGGCCGGAACCGCCTTCGCCTTCCTCAGCCCCTTGCTCGGGTGGCTCGGCACGGCGGTCACCGGCTCGGACACGAGCGCCAACGCGCTCTTCGCCACCCTGCAGCAGAGCGCCGCCGAGCGGGCGGGGATCGACCCGACCCTGCTCGTCGCGGCCAACACCTCCGGAGGAGTCGTCGGCAAGATGATCAGCCCGCAGAACCTCACGATCGCGGCCACGGCCGTCGGTCTCGTCGGCCAGGAGTCCGCCATCCTGCGCAAGGTGCTCCCCTGGAGCATCGGACTCATCGTCGTCATGTGCCTCATCGTCGGCCTGCAGTCGACAGTCCTGTCGTGGATGCTCCCGTGACCGCGCCGGCCCGCACCGACCTCAAGGTCGCCCTCTTCGCCACCTGCTTCAACGACACGATGTGGCCGGGCACGCCCAAGGCGACCGTGCGCCTGCTCGAGCGGCTCGGGGTCCGGGTCGAGTTCCCCATGGAGCAGGCCTGCTGCGGCCAGGTGCTCACCAACACCGGCTACGGCCGCAACGCCGTGCCGATGGTGCAGCGCTTCGCCGACGTCTTCGAGGGCTACGACGCCGTCGTGGCGCCGTCGGGCTCGTGCGTCGGCTCGGTGCGCGAGCAGCACGCGACGATCGCCCGGCAGGCCGGTGAGGAGCGGCTGCTCGGCCGGGTGCAGGAGGTGACGCCCAGGGTCCACGAGCTGTCCGAGTTCCTCGTCGACGTGCTCGGCGTGACCGATGTCGGGGCGTACTTCCCCCACCGGGTCACCTACCACCCGACCTGCCACTCGCTGCGCATGCTGCGGGTCGGCGACAAGCCGCTGCAGCTGCTGCGCGCGGTCCGCGGGCTCGAGCTCGTCGACCTGCCTGGCGACACGGAGTGCTGCGGCTTCGGCGGGACCTTTGCGGTGAAGAACGCGGACGTCTCCGTCGCGATGGGCGCCGACAAGTGCCGCAACATCCGCTCGACCGACGCCGAGGTCGTCGTCGCGAGCGACAACTCCTGCCTGGCCCACATCGGCGGGATGCTCGACCGGCAGCGGTCGGGGGTCCGGCAGATGCACCTGGCGGAGATCCTGGCCAGCACCGAGGAGGACCCCGCATGAGCACGCAGGCACGAGGCGACCGGTCCAGCAGACGTCGTCCACCTTCATCGGCATGCCGGCCTTCCCCGAGGCCGCCCGTGAGGCGCTCGACAACACCCAGCAGCGCAAGAACCTGCGCCACGCGACCCACACGATCCGCGACAAGCGGGCCGCGGTCGTCGACGAGCTCCCCGAGTGGGAGGCCCTGAGGGTTGCCGGCGCCGACGCCAAGGACGAGGCGCTGACCCACCTCGCCGACTACCTCGAGCAGCTCGAGGAGTCGCTCGTCGCGCAGGGGGCCACGGTCCACTGGGCGCGTGACGCCGTCGAGGCCAACCGGATCGCGCTGGAGATCGCGCGGGCCAAGGAGGTCGACGAGGTCGTCAAGGTCAAGTCGATGGCGACCCAGGAGATCGAGCTCAACGAGGCCCTCGAGGAGGCCGGCGTCCACGCGTGGGAGACCGACCTCGCCGAGCTCATCGTCCAGCTCGGGCACGACCGCCCCAGCCACATCCTCGTCCCCGCGATCCACCGCAACCGCAACGAGATCCGTGAGATCTTCCTCCGCGAGATGGCCAAGGTGGGCCGCCCCGCCCCTGACGACCTCACCGAGGACCCGGCACGCCTGGCGGAGGCCGCGCGCCTGCACCTGCGCGAGAAGTTCCTGCGGGCCAGGGTCGGCATCTCCGGCGCCAACTTCGCCATCGCCGACACCGGCACCCTCGTCGTCGTCGAGTCCGAGGGCAACGGCCGGATGTGCCTGACCCTGCCCGAGACGCTCATCTCCGTCGTGGGGATCGAAAAGGTCCTGCCGACGTGGGACGACCTCGCGCCGATGATGCAGCTGCTCCCGCGGTCGAGCACCGGCGAGCGGATGAACCCCTACACGACGATGTGGACCGGCGCCCATGACGGCGACGGACCGCAGGACGTGCACGTGATCCTCCTCGACAACGGTCGCAGCCACGTCCTCGCAGACACCGTCGGCCGTGAGGCGCTGCGCTGCATCCGTTGCTCGGCCTGCCTCAACGTCTGCCCGGTCTACGAGCGCACCGGCGGCCACGCCTACGGCTCGGTCTACCCGGGCCCGATCGGTGCGGTGCTCAACCCGCAGCTGCGCGGCACGAGCAGCGAGGTCGACCAGTCGTTGCCCTATGCCTCGAGCCTGTGCGGCGCCTGCTTCGACGCGTGCCCGGTGCGGATCAACATCCCCGAGCTGCTCGTCGAGCTGCGCGGGCGGGTCACCGAGGAGGGCCACGCCGCCGAGAGCGCGGCCATGAAGGCCGCGGCGTGGGTGCTCTCCGACCCCAAGCGGCTCGCCGGCGCCCAGCGGGCCTCGAGCCTCGTCGGCCGGGTCGTCGGCGACCGGACGATCCGATCACTGCCCGGCCTCGGCGCGTGGACCAGTGCGCGCGACGTCCCCACCCCACCCACCGAGAGCTTCCGCCAGTGGTGGGCCCGCGAGAGAGGCGATGACCGATGAGTGCACGCGAGGAGATCCTGCGCCGGGTCCGCGACGCGACCACCGACGTCACCACGTCGGCCGGCGCGACCCCCCGCGAGCCGCTGACCGGCAGCGGTGCGGTCGGCGCCGACGGGCTGACGCAGTTCGTCGAGACGGTCGAGGACTACCGGGCCGACGTCGTCCGGGTCGGCCCCGACGGGGTGGCCGCGGCCATCACGACCGCCCTGCGCGAGCGCGGGTGCGGCAGCGTCGTCGTCCCCGAGGGCCTGGATCCCACGTGGGTCGACGCGGTGTCCGAGGTCGCCGAGGTGCGGCGTGAGTCGCAGGCCCGCACGCACGCGGACCTCGACGCCACGGACGGCGTCGTCACCGCGGCGGCCCTGGGCATCGCGGTCACCGGGACGATCGTGCTCGACCACCGCGCGGACCAGGGCCGGCGGGCGCTCACCCTCGTGCCCGACACCCACGTGTGCGTCGTGCGCGCGGACCAGGTCGTGCAGGACGTGCCCGATGCGGTGGCCCGGCTGCGGCCCGACGCCGGTGACGCCCGGCCGCTGACCTGGATCAGCGGGCCGAGCGCCACGAGCGACATCGAGCTGCAGCGGGTCGAGGGCGTCCACGGCCCGCGCAACCTGGTCGTCCTGCTCGTCGAGGGCTGATCCGGGCCGCGCCCTTGCACCTGCACCTGCACCAGGACCCCAAGGTCCTGCGCGCCCAACTCCGCAAGACCCTGGGGTCTTGCGGAGTTGGGGGCAGCGCTCGGCTGCGCGGGGCGCAGGCTCAGCTCGGGTCGACCCTGATCGCCCCGACGCCGTTGTCCAGCGTGATCCGGCGGCTCGCGGACGGGTCGCTGCCGATGGAGTTGGCGACCTCGGTGGAGCCGCTGGAGGTCGCGACCCGGTAGCCCACGGTGTCGGGCACCCGCACGACGAGCTCGCCGACGCCGACGCTCGCCTCGACCGTCCGGGGCGGCTCGACGGCTTCGTAGTCGAGCGCCCCGACGCCGATGTCGACGCTCAGGTGCTCGCCCTCGGCCTCGGCGACGGTCACGTCACCGACGCCGACCTCGACGTCCACGTCGCGGGTCATGCCCTCCACGCTCACCGCGCCGACGCCCTGCTCGATGTCGACCTCGGTGTCGGCCGGCACGACGACGAGCCAGTCGACCTCGCAGACCGTGCCGATCGCCGGCCCGGTGCACGACGAGGACAGCCGCGTGGTGTCGCCGCTCGTGCGCACGCTGGTGCTCGGCTCCCACAGCCCCCAGGTGCGGGTCATCGTGACGTGCGGCGACTCGCCGGGCTCGGCCGCGCGCACCCGGACGTCACCGACCTGGGCGTTGATCTCGAGGGAGCCGGCGGCGGTGATGCGCTGGTCGGAGGTGGCCGACTGCTTGAGCATCGGGCCGACGAGGCTCAGACCTGCCACGACGACGAGCACGACGGCGACGAGCAGCGCGAGGACCCGGATCGGGCCGACGGGAGTGCGCGAGGGGCGCGGCTCCGCCGCGAGGCGGACCGTCTCGGCCCGACGCGCCTCACGCTCGCGCGAGGCGTCGGTGCGATAGCGATCGCGCAGCTCGGGGTCGGTGGGCTCGCCCGGTCGGGGCGGCAGCGGGGTGGTCGTCATCGTCTCAGTCCTCCTGGTCGAGCCAGCGCAGGACGGCGAGCACCCGGCGGTGGTCACCCTCTGCCGGCGGCAGGTCGAGCTTGGTGAAGATCGAGGTCACGTGCTTCTCCACGGCCCCGTCGGAGATGTAGAGCTCCTTGCCGATCGCGGAGTTGGTCCGGCCCTGGGCCATGAGCCCGAGGACGTCCCTCTCTCGCGGCGTGAGCGCGGCCAGCGGGTCGGCGTGCCGGGCCCGCGTGAGCAGCTGGGTGACGACCTCGGGGTCGAGCACCGTGCCGCCGGCGGCCGACGTCGCGCAGCGCGCCGATGAAGTCGCTCGTGTCGGCGACGCGGTCCTTGAGGAGGTACCCGACCCCCTTCGACCTCGCCGCGACGAGCTCGGTGGCGTACTGCTCCTCGACGTACTGCGACAGGACCATGACGGCGGTCTCGGGGTGCTTGTCACGCACCGCGAGCGCCGCGACGATCCCCTCGGAGGTGAAGGTCGGGGGCATCCGCACGTCGACGACGACGAGGTCGGGCCGGTGCTCGTCGACGGCGGCGACGAAGGTCTCGGCGTCGGGGCACGCGGCCGCCACGTCGAAGCCGGCCGAGGTCAGCAGGCGCACGATGCCGTCGCGCAGCAGGACCGAGTCCTCGGCGAGGACCACGCGGGTCGCGGGGGTCTCGTCGGGCTGGGTCGTGGTCGGCTCGGTCATCACAGGCTCCGTCCGGGGCGAAGGGGGAGGGTTGCGGTCAGGGTGGTCGGTCCCCCGGTCGGGGAGGTGACCTCGAGGGTGCCGTCGACGCGCTCACGCGCTGCCGCAGGCCGGTCAGGCCGGTGCCGCGGGAGGGGTCGGCACCGCCGCGGCCGTCGTCGGTGACCGTGGCGACGAGGTGCTGCTCGTCCTTCGTCACGACGACGCGGGCGTGCTCGGCGCGGGAGTGCTTCGCGACATTGGTCAGGGCCTCGCTGACGACGAAGTAGGCGATCGCTCGGTCGTCGGGTCGACCGGCCGACCTCGTGCACCTCGACGGAGGCGGGCACGGCGGAGCGGGCGGCCAGGGCGGGCAGGGCAGCCTCGAGCCCGCGGTCGGCGAGGATCGGGGGCACGATGCCGCGGGCGACGTGGCGCATCTCGACGATGGCCTCCTTGGCGCTGCGGTGCGCCTCGTCGACGAGCTCGGCGGCCGCCGCGGGGTCACGGTCGATCGCCTCCTTGGCCATGCCGAGGGTCATCGCGATCGCGACCATCCGCTGCTGCGGCCCGTCGTGCAGGTCGCGCTCGATGCGACGACGCTCGGCCTCGACGGAGTCGACGGCCTCGCGGCGCGACTCGCTGAGGGTGTCGACGCGGGCGGTGAGGTGCTCGACGACCTTGCGCTCGTCGCGCCCGAGGAGCCAGCGGGCGAGCATGACGTCGACCGAGGTGAGCCCGTGGGCGACCAGCGGCATGACGACGAGGGTGACGAGGGCGATGGTCCAGGCGCTGGCCAGACCGATGACCCCGTCGACGGGGATCCACCCGAAGACCGAGATCCCGCTGTCGGGCAGGCGGCTGCCGAGCAGCGGCACGAAGAGCAGCAGGAGCGCCTGGGTGAGGACCACCAGCGTGAGCCAGCCCATGAAGCTGCCCCACAGCGCGTGCAGCGCGAAGTACGCGGTGCTGCGCCACGAGTGCACGTCGAAGAAGAGCCGCCGCCACAGCGGCTGCGCCCGCCGCGCCGGCGGGTGCACCTGACGCCCGGTCAGCGCGATGATCCGGTGCCGCTCCGCGTGCCCGAGGACGCCGCAGAGCCACACGAGCGGCACGAGCAGCAGGATCCCGACGCCGCCGGCGGTGATGAGCGCGACGGAGACGAGCACGAGGGTGACGAGCAGCATCGCGCCGATCGACGTCACGGTGCTCGTCAGGAGGAGCAGCACGCTCCCCCAGCCGGCGAGCCAGCGCCGCGGGAGGGACAGCCGCTCGAGGGGCGGGGTGATGGTCTGGGTGGTCACGGCATCCAACCTAGGGATCCGAGACGTCCGGGTCTGCCCCGATCTCCCCCGAGACGAAGGGGGGTCATCCCCCCTTCGTCAGGTCCGGTCAGGCATAGGCCCGGGCCATCTCCACGCTTTGGCGCACGTAGTCGCCGCCGAAGACGACGGCGTGGACCATGACCGGGAAGAGCTGGTGCAGGCCGACCCGCTCCTGCCAGCCGTCGGCGAGCGGGGCGGCCTCGTCGTAGGCCGCGATGATGCGGGCGATGTGCGGCGCGGTGAAGAGCAGCAGCATCGCCAGGTCGGTCTCGGCGTGACCGCCGTGCGCGGCCGGGTCGATGAGGACGGGCCCCTCGCGGGTCCAGATGATGTTGCCCGCCCAGAGGTCGCCGTGGAGGCGGGCCGGCGGCCGACCGTCGTCGAACTCGCCGGACACGAGACGGTCGGCAACCTGTTCGAAGAGGGCGCTGTCGTCCTCCCACAGGCCCTGCGCGCGGCCGAGCTGCAGCATGTGGCGGATGCGCTGCTCGCCGAAGAACTCGCCCCAGCGCTCGGTGGGCTGCAGGGGCATCGGCAGCGGGGAGTCGGCCGGGCCGACGAAACCGTGGCTCGTCCACCGCGCTGGCGGCGCCCCGAAGGCCGGCGCCCCCGCCGCGTGCATCGCCGCGAGCGCCACCCCGAGGCCGTCGGCATGGAGGTTCGTCGACGGACCCGCGTCGTACTGCAGCAGGTCGATGTGGTCGAGGTCGACGTCCTGCAGCTGCGCGATGCGGGCACCGCCCTGCTCCTGCGCCTCCGCGAGCCACAGCAGCCCGGCCGCCTCCCAGGAGGAGTAGCCGCGCGGGGCTGCCGAGGTGTCCTTGCGATAGGTGCGGGGAGGCTTCACGTGGCCAAGCCTGCCACTCGCTGACTCCGGTCCCTGAGGAGGCCGCCCGCGGCCGTCTCGAAGGGCCGGTCAGCGGACCTGGGGCAGGGTGCCGGTCTCGTCGACGGGGGCGGCGGTGGAGCGCGAGCCGACCTTGATGGGGCCGGTGGCGCCGGCCGAGGTCTTGCCCTCGCCGGCGATGGCGACGGCCACGGTGTCGGCGACGTCGGGGTGGAAGACGCTCGGGATGATGTAGGAGGGGTTGATCTCCTCGTCCTTGACCACCGCGGCGATCGCGTCGGCGGCGCGGATGAGCATCTCGATCGACACGTCCTCGGCGTGGGCGTCGAGCAGCCCGCGGAAGACGCCGGGGAAGGCGAGCACGTTGTTGATCTGGTTGGGGTAGTCGCTGCGGCCGGAGGCGACGACCTTGGCGTACTTCGCGGCCTCGGCCGGGTCGATCTCCGGGTCGGGGTTGGCCAGGGCGAAGACGATCGCGTCGTCGGCCATGTTGTCGCGGATCCACTCGGCCTTGAGCAGGTTGGGCGCCGAGACACCGATGAAGACGTCCGCGCCCTGCAGCCCGTCGGCGAGGTCACCGCGGACCTTGCGCGGGTTCGTCCGCTCGGCGAGCTCGCGCTTGGCGCCGGTCAGGGACTCGTCGTCGGAGGAGAGCAGTCCCTCGCGGTCGTAGACGACGACGTCCTTGGCGCCGGCGGCGAGCAGCAGGGTGACGATCGCCGAGCCGGCGGCGCCGCCACCGGAGACGACGATGCGCACCTGCTCGAGCCACTTGTCGACGACCCGCAGCGCATTGCGCAGCGCGGCGAGGACGACGATCGCGGTGCCGTGCTGGTCGTCGTGGAAGACCGGGATGTCGAGGCTCTCGCGCAGCCGGCGCTCGATCTCGAAGCACCGCGGGGCGGCGATGTCCTCGAGGTTGATGCCACCGAATCCGGGGGCGATCATCTCGACGGCGCGGATGATCTCCTCGGTGTCCTGCGAGGCGAGGCAGATCGGCCAGGCGTCGATGCCGGCGAACTGCTTGAAGAGCGCGGCCTTGCCCTCCATGACCGGCATCGCGGCCTCGGGGCCGATGTTGCCCAGGCCGAGGACGGCCGAGCCGTCGGTGACGACCGCGACGCTGTTGCCCTTGACCGTCAGGCGGCGGGCGTCCTCGGGGTGCTTGGCGATGGCGCTCGAGACGCGGCCGACGCCGGGCGTGTAGGCCATCGAGAGGTCGTCACGGGTCTTGAGCGCGACCTTGGAGCGGACCTCGATCTTGCCGCCGAGGTGGAGCAGGAAGGTGCGGTCGGAGACCTTGTGCACCTTGACCCCGTCGATCGCCTCGACGGCCTCGACGAGGTCGTCGGTGTGGTTGACGTCGAAGCCCGAGCACGTGGCGTCGATGACGAGACGGTCGTGGCGCGAGTCGGCGATGTCGACGGCGGTGACGATGCCGCCCTGCTCGGCGATCGCGGTGGCGATGCGGCCGACGACGGCGTAGTCGGGCGAGGTGTGCAGGCGGATGGTGATGGAGTACGACGAAGGGGTTGCTGCGGGCATGTGAGCAGTGTCTCACCGCCGCGACGATGCTCGTCGATCGGTCCTTATCGGCGGCGGTCTAGACGTCCGTAGACGTCACGATCGGGACGAAGGGGGGCGACGCGCCGATTTGCGAATCTGGCGAGATATCCCCCTTCGCCTAGACAGGTGGATACGGTCCCATCGTGGACCCGATCACCAACCCCTATGCCCCCGGCGCCGGCCAGCGCCCGCCCGAGCTCGCCGGTCGCGACGAGCAGCTGACGCGCTTCGACGTCGTGCTCAAGCGGATCGTCGCGGGCAAGCCGGAGCGCTCGCTCGTGCTCACCGGCCTGCGCGGGGTCGGCAAGACCGTGCTGCTGAACCAGCTGCGCTCCGCCGCCGTCCGCGCGAAGTGGGGCACCGGCAAGCTCGAGGCGCGACCCGACCAGGGGCTGCGCCGGCCGCTCGCCAGCGCCCTGCACCAGGCGGTCCGCGAGCTCGGGCACACGCAGGCCGAGGAGGTCGAGCACGTCCTCGGCGTCATCAAGTCCTTCGCCCAGCGCGACGCGAAGCCGGGCACGAAGCTGCGCGAGGTCTGGAACCCCGGCATCGACGCCCCCGCCGTCAAGGGGCGCGCCGACTCCGGCGACATCGAGATCGACCTCGTCGAGCTCTTCACCGACGTCGGCGGGCTGGCGGCCGACCTGGGGCGCGGCGTCGCGGTATTCATCGACGAGATGCAGGACCTCGGCCCCGAGGACATCTCGGCGATCTGCGCGGCCTGCCACGAGATGAGCCAGACGGGCCTGCCGCTCATCGTCGTCGGCGCCGGCCTGCCGCACCTGCCCTCGGTGCTGTCGGCGAGCAAGTCCTACAGCGAGCGGCTCTTCCGCTACCAGCGCATCGACCGGCTCGCCCGCGACGAGGCCGACCGGGCCCTCACCGCGCCCGCGGCCGACGAGCTCGCGGAGTACGAGCAGGCGGCGCTCGACGCGCTCTACTACGCCACCGGCGGCTACCCCTACTTCATCCAGGCCTACGGCAAGGCGGTGTGGGACCAGGCGCCGGAGTCGCCGATCCGCGCCGAGGACGTGCGCGTGGCCTCCCCCGAGGCCGAGTCCGAGCTGGCCGTCGGGTTCTTCGGCTCGCGCTACGAGCGCGCGACCCCCGGCGAGCGCGAGTACCTCAAGGCGATGGCCGATGTCGCAGCCGAGATCGCGGCGAAGGGGGAGGAGAGCCTCGACGACATCGAGTCCGTCCTCACCTCGGCCGTGGCCACCTCGCTCGGCAAGAAGCCCCAGTCGCTCTCCCCCGCCCGCGACGCCCTGCTGAAGAAGGGCCTGATCTACTCCGCCGAACGCGGCCGGATCGCCTTCACCGTGCCGCACTTCGGGCGGTACCTGCGCGAGCAGACCTGACCGACCGCCGCAGCATCGGCCTGACACGATGGCGTCGTGCGCGCCGTGGTCATCGACGAAGTCCGAGCCCAGCCCGAGGTCAGGGAGGTGTCGGCCCCCTTCGCCCCTGACGGTGGGGTGGTCGTCGACGTGCGGGCGACCGGGCTCTGCCGCAGCGACTGGCACGCCTGGGCCGGCCACGACGACGGGATCACCTGGCCGCACGTGCCGGACCACGAGCTCGCGGGGGTCGTGAGCGCGGTCGGTGCCGGCGTGCAGCGGTGGCGGGTCGGCGACCGGGTGACCGTGCCCTTCGTCTGCGGCTGCGGACGGTGCTCGTGGTGCGCGGCCGGCGAGGCGCAGGTCTGCCCCGACCAGGAGCAGCCCGGCTTCACGCACTGGGGGTCCTTCGCCGAGCAGGTGGTGCTGCACGCTGCCGACACCAACCTCGTGGCTCTCCCCGAGTCGGTGGACTTCGCGACCGCGGCGAGCCTGGGGTGCCGCTTCGCCACCGCCTATCGCGCCCTCGTCGCCCGGGCCCGCCTGACGAAGGGGGAATGGGTCACCGTCGTCGGCGCCGGCGGCGTCGGGGCTGAGCGCGGTGATGATCGCCCCGGGCGCTCGGCGCACGGGTCATCGCGGTC
>NZ_JBNFOF010000025.1:0-23452 GCF_057364645.1 Janibacter sp. CFPM2_SD2 | reverse complement strand
CTGCCCGGCACCGGTGGCCGCGGCCGCTCGGGCGATGTCGTGCCACCGGTCACCCTGGTCCGGGCTGACCGTCGTGGTGCGCAGGGTCGTCGCGTCGGCGAGCGCCCGCACCTGCGCCGGCGCGGCGAAGCTCGTGCCCCGGCCGAAGCTCGACCGCAGCACCGTGCTCGCGACCCCGTAGCCGAAGCGCCCGTAGATCGTGTGCTCCGACGCCTTGAGCACGGACAGCCAGCGCCCCTGCTCGTCACGGGTCCACCGCAGGTGGTGGGCCATCGTGGCCGTGAGCACCCCGCGTCGCCGGTGGTCGGGTGCACCCCGATCCACGTCAGACCCTCCGCAGGACGAAGGGAGGCGACCTCGCCTCCCGCAGCCGGCACGGAGACCTCGACGTCCCACGACCCGGCCGTCCCGGCGGGCTCTCCCCCACGGGTGGCGACGAAGCCGGCCCGGCTCGGGGTGTCGCGCAGCTGCGCCTCACGCGGTCGGCGCCCCGCGTCGGCCCACACGAACTTGTCGAGCTCGAGCAACCCCTCGACCTGACTCTCGTCGGCGGGGTCGATCCGGGTGATCTCGATGTCGCTCGTCATGCAGCAACCGTGGCACCCACCCCTCGACGCGGCAACGGCTTTATCGAACGAGCGTGACCGCCGGTTCGTGCAGCGGGCCGGCCGACAGGTCGTGAACCCGCTCGTCCCGACGCTGCTGCTCCGCGAGCTGCCGACGCTGCGCCGCCTCCTCCTTCTCCCGGCGGGCTCGGCGGTCTGCCGGGGACTCCGTTGCCTGCTCGATCCGGCCCGCAGTCGACGTCACCGAGCTGGCTTGGGACGTCACCTTGCTGGTGGTCCGCACGGAGTACTTGACGACGTAGCCGCCCGTGCGCACACGACCCGACCCAGCGACCGCCGCCCAGTCGGTCACCATGTCGTCGACCAGGCGGGCGCCACTCGCCTCGGCCAGCTTGTCAGTGGCCCGGTGCTTGAGCTTCACCGTGTTCGTCGCGACCTTGTGCTTGGTCCAGCTCTTGGCGTTCGCCGCGATCCGTCGATGGGCGATGGGGTTGGTGGACGTGTCCGCCGCCCTGATGTTCTTGAGCTCGTCGGCACGGTGACTGAGTCTGGTGGCATTCTTGGCATCGGCCCGCTTGCTCCCGGGGATGACGATGTCGACGGCAGTGAGGACGGTCGTCGCGCCGACGTCCTTGTAGCTCCCCTCGCCGTAGACCGCGCGGCGGCCGAGCTTGCCGATGGGATCGCCTGCGGTCATGATCGCCGCCGGCTTGCCCCACGGGGTGACGTCGACGACCGGGTTGTTGAAGAGGCTGCTCGTCCCCGTCCGGCTGGCCATCTCGAAGCTGTTGTAGGTCCGGGGGTCGGACAAGGCTGTTCCGACCGAGCCCAGCCGCCCGGCCGTCGCCCGCTCGTCGGCCACTGCGGCGTCGGCCACCCGCCGGTACCCTCGCTTGTTCATCTCCCGCGAGTTGCTCGCCGCGCGGTACTCCCGGTCGACCGTCGCGTACTCGGGGTCCTCCGGGGTCATCGTCTCGAGCCTCGCCCGCCGGTCCTCGCTGGTCCTGTCGTTGGCGTCGTAACGAGCGCGCAGCCGCGCGAGCTCGGCCTGGCTCTTCTCGAGCCGGTCGGCATAGGGCCGGATGATCTGCTCGGTGTCGCTGAGCCGGTTGGCGATCGCGACGAGGTCCTGCGGGGTCGTCCCGACCTCCTGCTCGAAGAGAGTGCCGGAGCACGACTCCCAGACTCCCTTCGTCGAGACCATGCGGAGCATCTCGGCGACGGTGTGGATGTTGGCGGCGACCGTCTTCAGCTCGTCCGCCTCCGCCCGGATCATCTCCGGGTCGCCCTCCTCGATCGTCCCTGTCTCGTCCAACGCCATCAGAGGACTCCCTGGTGCCGCCGGTCG
Source organism: Janibacter sp. CFPM2_SD2 (assembly GCF_057364645.1). Taxonomy (NCBI): domain Bacteria; kingdom Bacillati; phylum Actinomycetota; class Actinomycetes; order Micrococcales; family Intrasporangiaceae; genus Janibacter; species Janibacter sp. CFPM2_SD2. The sequence goes on along the minus strand of NZ_JBNFOF010000025.1, from coordinate 21,538 downwards.
AGGAGGTCCTCGGTCTTCACGTACCAACCCCCGGCATCCTTGGCGAGACGGCCGAGCTCGCGCAGCTGCTTGCCCACCCGGATCCGCTCCCGCTCGAAGTCGCCGATCGCGCCCTCGTACGCATCGGTGCCGTACCAGCTCGGGAAGCCGAAGGTCTCGACCGCCTCGTTGTTCGCCTTCGCCGCCTTCTCCTCCAGGAAGTCGGCGATGGCCTTCAGCTGTCGGCCGAGCCCGTCGATGCCCTCGCTGTCGATGGAGATGCGCTGCTGTCCGTCCATGCCCCCACGCTAGGAAAGAACGCCGAAGGGCCCGTGGAATTATCCACAGGCCCCTCGGACGAGCTCGATCACTTCGCCGCGGCGAAGCCCTCCTCGAGGTCGGCGATGATGTCGTCGATGCCCTCGAGGCCGACCGCCAGGCGCACGAGGCCGGGGGTGACGCCGGCGGCGAGCCGGTCCTCCTCCGGACCCTGCGAGTGGGTCGTCGACGCGGGGTGGATCACGAGGGAGCGCACGTCACCGATGTTGGCGAGGTGGCTGTGCAGCGTGAGCCCCTCGACGAACTTCTTGCCCGCCTCGAAGCCGCCGGCGATCTCGAAGGAGATGACGGCACCGGCCCCCTTCGGCGTGTAGCGCTGCGCCTGCTCGAAGCTCGCGGAGCCCTCGAGGGAGGCCCAGTTCACCGACTCGACCTGGCCGTGGCCGGAGAGGAAGTCGACGACCTTGCGGGTGTTGTCGAGGTGGCGCTCGATGCGCAGGCTGAGCGTCTCGATGCCCTGCCCGATGAGGAAGGCGTTGAAGGGCGAGATCGCCGGACCGATGTCGCGCAGCAGCTGCACGCGCGCCTTGAGGATGAAGGAGAGGTTGGCCCCCAGGGCGCCGTTGACACCGAGGTCGGGCCCGAAGCGCAGCCCGTGGTAGCTCGGGTCGGGCTGGTTGTAGTTGGGGAACTTCTCCGCGTCGGCGGCGTAGTCGAAGTTGCCGGAGTCGACGATGACGCCGGCGATCGCGGTGCCGTGGCCACCGAGGTACTTCGTCGCCGAGTGCACGACGACGTCGGCGCCGTGCTCGATGGGCCGCAGGACGTAGGGCGTGGCGATCGTGTTGTCGACGACGAGCGGGACCCCCGCCTCGTGGGCGACCTCGGCGATGCCGGCGATGTCGAGGACGACCGGCTTGGGGTTGCCGATCGTCTCGCCGAAGAAGACCTTGGTGTTGGGCTTGACCGCCGCGCGCCACTGCTCGAGGTCGCTCGGGTCCTCGACGAGGGTCGTCTCGATGCCGAACTTCGCGAGGGTGAACTTCAGCAGGTTGACCGTGCCGCCGTAGAGCGCGGCGCTGGCAACGATGTGGTCACCGGCCTCGGCGATGTTGACCAGGGCCAGGTGCGTCGCGGACATCCCCGATGCGGTGAGCAGGGCCCCGACGCCGCCCTCGAGCGCAGCGATCTTCTGCTCCACCGCGTCCTGGGTGGGGTTCATGATCCGCGTGTAGATGTTGCCGAACTCCTTGAGCGCGAAGAGGTTCGCCGCGTGCTCGGTGTCCTTGAAGGCGTAGGAGGTCGTCGCGTGGATCGGCAGCGCCCGCGAGCCCGTCGTGGGGTCGGGTGCCTGGCCGGCGTGGATCTGACGGGTGTCGAAGCTCCAGGTGGAGGGATCGGTCATGGTGGTGCTCCTGTGCTGTGCGCGCTTGACCGCGACGGTCGTCGCGGACCAGGTCGTCTCCCGGGGCACCCCACCGCGGAGGAGGGTTGCCGGCCAGCGAGCCGGGGCTTCGCGCTGGCGCTCAAGACCTGTCGCAAGACTAGGAGATGCTCGCGTCGCCGATCAGGCGCGTCTCACACGGTGGATCCACCACAGGCCGACGAAGGGGAGGACGAGCGGCAGGTAGCCGTAGCCGGACCCGTAGTGGGACCAGACGGTCTTGTCCGGGAAGAGCTCCGGACGCACGAAGGACAGGGTGCCGACCGCGAGCACGCCGACCGCCTCGACGGTGATCGCCCCGGTCGCCACCCGGGCGCCGGAGGGACCCCCCTTCGCCAGGGCCACGGTCGCGACGACGTAGATGACGGCCGCGACGGCCGAGAGCACGTAGGCCAGCGGCGCGCGGTCGAAGTACTGGGTGATCTGCAGGACCGAGCGGCCGGTCGCGGCGAGCGCGAGGACGGCGTAGACCGCGACGACGACCCGGCCGGGCCCGGTGCCCGTGCGCACTCAGGCCGGGCCATGGGTCTGCCAGATCTGGAGGATGCGGTAGGCCATGACCCCGACGGTGAAGGCGCCGGCGAGGACGACGCCCATGGCCCAGCGGGTCTTCTCCTTGAGCGCGATGAAGACGACGATCGGCGGCAGGATCGGCAGCGTGAGGGCGTAGGCGAGCATCGTCGCCCCCTCGCCCTGGCCCGACACCTTGCCCATCGCGATCGCGGAGACGACGACGAGCACGAGCAGGGCGAGCTCGAGGACCGCGGTGACGATCAGCATGAGGTCGTCGACGAGGCGGTCGAGGACGAGGTAGGCCAGGGACTGCAGTCCGAGCACGCCGACCGCGACGATGACGACAGTGGTCAAGGGCACAAGCACCGGGCAAGGGTACCCAGCGCGGGGCCTGCGACCATCACTGCCATGAGTGACCCGCGTCCCGGTGCCCAGCAGCTCATCGCCTCCGTCGTCGACGCCGACAGCTTCGTCTCGTGGGACGAGCCGATCGACGTCAGCGGCCTCTCCCCCGACTACCGCGCCGCGGTCGACAAGGCCGCCGAGCGGGCCGGGACCGACGAGTCCGTGCTCACCGGTCGGGCGAGCATCCGCGGTCACGAGGTGGCACTCATCGTCGGCGAGTTCCGCTTCCTCGGTGGCTCCATCGGGCGGGCCGCGGCCGCGCGGATCGTCGCGGCGATCCGCCGGGCGACGTCGGAGCGTCTGCCCCTCGTCGCGCACCGCGAGCGGCGGCACCCGCATGCAGGAGGGCACCCCCGGCCTTCGTGACGATGGTCGACATCTCGGCGGCCGTCGTCGCGCACAAGGCTGCCGGTCTGCCCTACCTCGTCTACCTGCGTCATCCCACGACCGGCGGCGTCTTCGCCTCGTGGGGGTCCCTGGGCCACATGACGATCGCCGAGCCCGACGCGCTCATCGGCTTCCTCGGCCCGGTCGTCTACGAGACGGTCAACGGCGTGCCCTTCCCCGACGGGGTGCAGGTCGCCGAGAACCTCGTCGACAAGGGCATCGTCGATGCCGTCGTCCCCGTCGAGGGTCTCGCGGACATCGCCGCTCGCGCGCTCACCCTGCTCTCGGCGAGCACGACCCGGACCGCAGACCCGGCCGACCACCCGGCGTGGCCGATCGCCCCCTTCGTCTCCCGTCCGGAGCCCACCGACGAGGAGGTCGCCCGCGTCTGGCAGTCCATCGAGACGACGCGTCGTGCGGACCGACCCGGGGTGCGCGAGCTGCTGCGGCACGCCGCCGACGACGTCATCCCGCTCAACGGCACCGGCTACGGCGAGTCGGACAAGGGCGTCATGCTCGCGCTGGCGTCCTTCACCGGGCGGGCCTGCGTGCTCGTCGGTCAGGACCGGCGCTACCAGGCCGCCCAGTCGATGGGGCCGGCCGCGCTGCGCGAGGCGCGACGCGGCATGCGGATGGCGACCGAGCTCGGGCTGCCGCTCGTGACGATCATCGACACCCCCGGCGCCGACCTGTCGCCCCGTGCCGAGGAGGGCGCCCTCGCGGGCGAGATCGCCCGCTCGATCTCCGACATGACGGCCCTGACCGTGCCGAGCGTCTCCGTGCTCCTCGGCGAGGGCACCGGCGGCGGCGCCCTCGCGCTGCTGCCGGCGCAGCGGATCATCGCCGCGGGTCACGCCTGGCTCTCGCCACTGCCCCCGGAGGGTGCGAGCGCGATCGTCTACAAGGACACCGAGCACGCCGCGCTGCTCGCCGCCCGGCAGCGGGTCGGCGCCACGCAGATGCACGAGGACGGCACGGTCGACGTCATCGTCCCGGAGGAGCCGGCCGCGCACGAGGACCCCGAGGGCTTCGCCGCCGCGATCGCCGCCGCCATCGCGGCCGAGGTCGAGGGGCTGCTGCACGAGGGGTGACCCCGGCCGGTCGCTACCCGGCGATCGCGAGGCCCGGCCACGCGGGCATCTCGACGACCCCGTGCACCGACGCGAGATAGGTGCCGAGCAGGGGCACCCGGTGCTCGCGGCAGGCGGCGATCGCCGCCTCGTGCCACCCCCTCGCCACGTCGTCGGGCGTGTAGCCCCGGGGACGACCGACGGCGACGACGATGCCGCCGAGGCGGTCGGCGAATCCGCTGAGGAAGACGTCGAAGGGGCGGCGTCGCTCGTGCGGCGGGACCCCCTCGACGTCGTTGATCGTCACCGGCTGCACGAGTCGGTGTTCCCGGCTGCACAGCAGGATGCTCAGGCACCCCTCCGCACGGTCGGCCTCACGCACGACGAGGTCGACGACGTCGGCCGTCAGGGTGGGGTCGGTCAAGGGGCGCATGGGCCAGTCGGCCGGCAGGTCGTCGTAGGTCATGCCCTTCATCATGGCCACGTCACGACGGGCCGCCGCGAGCTTTTCCACAGGCACCCGCCGAGCATCGCGGCGCGGGTAGTGTGACGACCGGCACGCCGGCCCACACCCCGTCGGCGGCACCACCACGACCTCCGGGAGACCCCCAGTGGCACTCAGTGTCTTCGACCTCTTCTCCGTCGGCATCGGCCCGTCGAGCTCGCACACCGTCGGCCCGATGCGTGCCGCCGTGATGTTCGTCGAGGGGCTGCGCGACGAGGGCCTGCTGCCGCAGGTGCGGCGGGTGCGGGCCGAGCTCTTCGGCTCCCTCGGCGCCACCGGTCACGGCCACGGGTCCAACACCGCGGTGCTGCTCGGGCTCACCGGCGAGCGTCCCGAGCTGTGCGACCCGCGCACGGTGACGGGCCGGCTCGAGCAGATCCGGTCCAGCCGTCGGGTGAGCCTGCTCGGCGAGCACGAGATCGACTTCGTCGAGGACGACGACCTGGTCCTCCACCGACGCAAGTCCCTGCCCCTGCACCCCAACGGCATGACCTTCACCGCCTGGGGCGAGGAGAGCGGCGAGGGCGCCACTCCCCTGTCGAGCCACACCTACTACTCCGTGGGCGGTGGCTTCGTCGTCGGCGAGGACGCCTCCGGTCGACCCGGATCGTCGCCGACACGACGCCGGTCAAGCGCCCCTTCACCACCGGCGACCAACTGCTCGCGATCTGTGCCGAGACGGGTCTGTCCATCTCGCAGGTCATGCTCGACAACGAGCTGTCGTGGCGTACCGAGGCGGAGGTGCGCAGCGAGCTGCTGCACATCTGGTCGGTGATGCGCGAGTGCATCGACAACGGCCTGCGGACCGAAGGGGTCCTGCCCGGCGGTCTCAAGGTGCGCCGGCGCGCTCCCCAGCTCCACCAGCGGCTGCGCACCGAGGGCCGCAGCGACGACCCCCTTCGTGGCATGGACTGGCTGTGCCTCTACGCCCTGGCGGTCAACGAGGAAAATGCCGCGGGCGGTCGCGTCGTCACGGCGCCGACCAACGGCGCTGCCGGGATCATCCCGGCCGTGCTGCGCTACTACACCGACTTCGTGCCGGGCGCGGACGACGACGGCATCTGCCGCTTCCTGCTCACGGCTGCCGCGATCGGCGTGATCTACAAGGAAAATGCCTCGATCTCCGGCGCCGAGGTCGGCTGCCAGGGAGAGGTCGGGTCGGCGTGCTCAATGGCTGCCGGAGCGATGGCCGCCGTCCTCGGCGGCTCCCCCGCCCAGGTCGAAAATGCTGCGGAGATCGGCATGGAGCACAACCTCGGCCTCACCTGCGACCCCGTCGGCGGGCTCGTGCAGATCCCCTGCATCGAGCGCAATGCCGTGGCCTCGGTCAAGGCGATCACCGCCGCCCGGACCGCGCTGCGCGGCGACGGCTCGCACGTCGTCTCGCTCGACAAGGTCGTCAAGACGATGCGCGAGACCGGTCGCGACATGAAGGTCAAGTACAAGGAGACGGCACGCGGCGGGCTCGCCGTCAACGTCATCGAGTGCTGATCTCCCACTCACCACCGGGGCTGAAGATCACGAGATATCTCGTGCCGGTGGGAGGGGTCGTCGACTCCTCGTGGTCGTCGTCGACGGTGAGCACCCTGTCGATGACTCGGCCGTCGGCGTCCAGGGCCTGCAGGTAGAAGGACCTGGACGGGGCCTCGCTGACCTGGGAGTAGGTCAGGTCCAGCCGGTCGCCGTCCGAGCCCTCCCAGGCGAAGACCGCCGGACCACGCCCTCGCTCGACCGCCCCGGCCGCGGGCGCCCGGTCCAGCGGTGCGAAACGGACGGTCCAGTCCCCCTTCGCCTCCACCTCGATGCGCTCGGTGGGCGCGCCATGGGCGTTGACGTTGCAGAGGACGGTGCCGGACCGGCCCGTCGAGCTGTCGAGGATCGCCTCGGTCTCCAGCCCGTCGGCGTCGACCCCGGTGAGCGACAGGGGGTCGAAGGGGAGGCCGCGCTGGGTGTAGGTGATCAGGGCCGGTTCCTCGCCGGCCACGTCGGGCACGTCGACGGTCCCTCCGCCCCGGGTGCCCGAGGAGACGCCGCCCCACGGTGACGCAGAGGTCGGGGCCGAGGCCGACGGCGAAGACGACGGCGAGGACGCAACGTCCTCGGGGCCATCAGCACCGCTGGACAACCAGCGGACACCGATGACCCCGAGGACGATCAGAGCGACGAGCCCCGCGCCGACCACCGTGGCGATGATGATCGGGAAGACCCGGCTGCTGCTCACTTCTTGGTGAGCTCCCAGTCACCCGTCGCGTCGACGACGAGGTACTTCGTGCCGTCCTGGACGGTCGTCGTGCCCTCGTAGTTGTCGTACTCGCTGATCAGGCGGTCCGGGTAGTCCTCGGTGCCCACGGCCTGGACCCGGAAGTTGCCGAGGAAGGAGTCGGCCGGCTGGGTGTACTTGGCCGAGAGGTCGCTGCGCTTGCCGTCCCACTTGAAGACCTGGGAGCCGGTGCCCTTCTGCGAGGAGCCGAAGTTGGGCGCCTGGTTGATGCGGATGAACTTGATCGTCCAGTCACCCTCGGTGTCCATCTCGATGCGCGAGGTGGCCGCCGTGTAGTTGGTGAGGTTGTAGGCGACCGTGCCCTTGGTGGCGTCGGAGGCGGTGAGGACGTACTCGGAGCTGCGGCCGTTGCCGTCGAGGCCCTTGATCGTCAGGGAGTCGTAGTCGTCGCCCTTGTAGGTGAACTCGACGAGGCCGGCGCCGTCACCGGAGGGAACCCCGATGAAGGCCTTGCCGCTGCCGGTGTACTTCTTGCCCCACTCGGCGGCCTTGTTCTTGTTGTCGAGGATGCTCGTGCCCGGGTCGTCCGAGGTGGACGAGCTCGTGGAACTCGGGTCGGTCGTCGACGAGTCCGTCGGGGTGTCGGTCGAGCTGTCCGTCGAGGAGTCCGTCGGCTGCGAGGTCGTCGTCGAGTCGGTCGGGTCCGCGGTCGGGTCGTCGTCGCTGCCACCGATGAGCTTGAAGCCCACGAAGGCGAGGACGAGCACGAGGACGAGGCCCACGGCAGCGAGCGAGATGATCAGCGGCATCTTGCTCTTGCCCTGGGGCGGCTCGCCCTGGCCCTGCTGGCCGTAGGCGGGCTGGGCGTAGCCCTGCTGCTGGTCGTATCCCTGGGTGTAGGGCGAGGCCTGACCGTAGCCCTGCTGCTGGTCCTGGCCGTAGGCCTGCTGACCGTAGGCGGACTGGCCGTAGCCCTGCTGGTCCTGGCCGTAGGAGGACTGCCCGTAGGCGGACTGGCCGTAGGCCGACTGCCCGTAGCCCTGCTCCTGGCCGTAGCCAGCGGCACCCGCACCCGCGGCGCCGGCGGCCCCGGCCTGTGAGGAGGAGTCGGTCGTGGAGATCGCCTCGGTCTCGGGGGGCGCGGTCGCGCTCGGGCGCACGCGCGTCGGCCTCGTCGACCTCGCTCGTCGAGCCCACGGTGTCCTGACGGACGCCGGTGCCGGCCGCGTCGGGGCCGGGCTGGCCGACGCCGAAGCCCTCCGGGGTCGCCTGCCGGTGCTCGGTCCATCCGTTGCCGTCGTAGTAGCGGATCTGACCCTCGTGCTCGGGATCTTGATACCAACCGGCCGCCCAGGAGCTCATCGAGGCACCCTCCATCTCTGTCTCGAGTGCAGTTGTCCAACTGCCGTGAATTGCTGTCGCAAGAGTACCCACCGATCGGGCCGTCAGCAGTGGGGAGCACTCCCCATGGGACTCAGCCCGCGTAGCCCGCCCGCCGGTTGGCCTCGACGGCGCCCTGGTAGGCGTGCCACATGCCCCAGCCCCAGGCGAGGAGCATCAGGGGCAGGCCGAGGAAGCCGATGAGCGCCCAGCCGAAGCAGACGAAGAAGACGATGCTGAAGATGTAGAGCATGAGGAAGCCGATGCCCGGGCCGACGTCGCCGTTCATCATCGAGCCGACACCCGGCACGAGGAAGGAGACGAGCAGCGCGATGGCCGGGTCCTTGCGCGGCACCGGCGGGGCGAAGGGGGCGCCCGTCACCCCGTAGGGAACGAGCTGCTGCGGTGGCGGCGGCACGTAGGCCGGCTGCGGGTAGGCCGGCGCGGGCGCTGGTGCCGGCGGCGGGAAGCCCGCCGGAGGCGTCGTCGTGGCGTGCGTCCACTGGGTGCCGTCCCAGTAACGGCGCTCGCCGTCGTGCTCGTACCACCCGGGTGCGTGCTCGTTCATCTGTCCCCCTGATCTGCCCGAGGCACTCTAACCCTGCGGCACCCTGACCCCGGCACGGGCGAGCGCCTGCGGGTCGCCGACGACGACCAGACGATCGGTCGCCCGGGACAGACCGACGTAGAGGCGCTCACGGAACCTCTCCCTCGTCCCGTCCTCGTTGATGCTCAGCACGACGACGCGACGTTCCATCCCCTTCGCCCCGAGGACGTGGCCGTAGAAGACGTCGTCGTCCTCCCAGAAGGTGCGCCAGTAGCCGCCCTGCCCGAGCTCCTCCTGCCGCTCGACCTGGACGGGGTGGCGCTTGCCGGTGGTGAGCAGCGCGACGTGACCGGGGCTCCAGCCCTCGTCGAGCAGGAGGTCGATCTGGTCGTCGGCGGTCTCGAGGGCGTCGCCGGGAGTGGCGGCGACGAAGGCGACCTCGGGCCCGTCGCCGCCCTCGAGGCGCATCCGCAGCGGGGCGAGCGGACGGAAGACCTCGGCGATCTGTTTGGTGTTGCGCAGGTTGTGGTCGAGCACGAGCGGGACGAGGGGCACGGGCGGACGGCCGAAGCGGTGGAAGATCCGCTGGTTCTCGTCGGAGTAGATGAAGAGGCCGCCCTCGACCTCGTCGGTGAGCGCGCCGACGAGCGGGTGCCACCACGACTCGGCGAAGTCCTGCGCCTCGTCGACGACGAAGGAGTCGAAGCGCTCCCCCAGCGGCAGCTCGGCGGCCCGCTCGGCCATGAGTCGCGGCATGACCTCTTCCCAGTAGTCGGGGTCGTCGCGCGAGCCGGAGGGCACGCCCCACTGGTTGGCCAGGTCCTCGAAGGTCCCGACGAAGGCCGGCCGCTGCCGGTGCGGCCAGGTCGCGACGACGCGGGAGAAGTAGGTGGCCAGGCCGATGGAGTAGCACAGCAGCGCGACCCGCTCGGGGCGGCGTCCGTCGCGACCGGCGCTCAGCTGCTGGGCCTGGGTGAGGGCGAGCACGGTCTTGCCGCTGCCGGCACCACCGCGGACTTCGATGCGCCGCAGCAGCCGGGTCACCCCGAGGATCTGGCTCTGCTCCTGGGTGAGCCGGTCGGCGCGGGCTTCGCGCTCGTCGGCGTCGGCGACGAGTGCCGTGCCCACGTGGGTGCCGCGGCCGGTGAGGATGTCGACGATGAGCTCGCAGTCGTCGAGGTCGGGCACGAGCTGGGCGGTCTCCTGCCGCAGCGGGATGTCGGCGAGGCGCTGGGCGAGGTCGGCCTGGTCGTCGCGGTCGTGGACGAGCCAGCGGGGGCAGTCCGGCAACGAGAAGTCCGGCCCCAGCACGGTGAAGGGGGTGACCACGGCGTGGGCGAAGCGCACCCGTCGCCGGCTGCTGTCGCGCCACCGCGGATCGGCCTCGACGTAGGCCCGCAGGGCGTAGCGCGACTCCCGCGCCTGCCGCACGGGGTCCGTCGGCCTCACCCGATTGCCCTGCCGCATGGTCCAGGCCCCGTCGTGCACGGCCAGCCCCGATCCCTTGACCTCCACGACGACGATCCCGACGTCCGGCATGACGACGACGAGGTCGAGCTCGTGGTCCTTGGCTTGGTCGGTCAGCCGGAGGCTCGCGATGATCGTGTCCTGCGGGCGAAGGGAGTCACGCAGCCGCTCCCACACCTTGCGTTCCGACGTGGTCGTCAGCTGCGGGTCCTGCGGGATCAGTCGCGGCATGGCCACAAGGTAGCGGCCACCGTTTGCCCCCTCAGAAGGGGGCAAGTGCCCCGCCGACTGCCTCCCCCACGAACTTGGCGTAGCCGGTGTGGCAGCGGGCGAGCTCCTCGTCCTCGTCGAGCACGTAGGTGGGTTGGCGGTCCCGGTCCTCCTCCGGCACCGGGATCTGCCCCTCCTCGAGGGAGTGCACCCAGTGGCCGGGATGCGTGCTCGCCGCCGCACCCGTCGGGCTGACCCACTCGGTGCGGCCGTCCTCGTGGAGGGTGTGGGTCCAGCGGGGCGAGTGCTTGAGCCGGTGGTGGTGGCGGCACAGGCCGGAGAGGTTGGTCGGGCAGGACGGGCCCTCGGGGTAGGGCACGGCGTGGTCGAGGTCGGCGTCGTGCTGGGAGCAGCCCGTGACGATCCGGCGGTTGCAGCCCCACATGCGGCAGGTCTCGTCGCGGGCGGCGACGAAGTCGCGCATCGAGTCGGTGACCACGTAGCGCGGGTTGGAGGTCTCCATGAGCACGCCTGTCCGGGCGTCGATCAGGGCTCGGGAGATCTTCGTGTCGAGGTTCGTCGTCAGTGCGGCGACGACGTCCGCGGGGACGAATCCGACGCCGGGAACGTCGCAGCCGCTGACCCACGAGGCCGGTCCGCCCGGCCCCAGCGTGGTCGGCACCTGGGAGGTGATGGCATCGCCGGCCCACTCCTCGGGCAGCACGTCCACGGCATCAGCGCCCTCGCCCGTCACGAAGCGACCACCCACCGCGGTCGGCCCGTGGAGAGCTTCGGCGAGGTCCTTGTCCCCGCCCCCTTCGCCCCCTGTGGAGGGGGCAAAGGACAGGCGCGAGGCGGCGGACGTGATCACGGGCAGGCCGAGCCGGACCTCGGCCCGGACCTCGACGCCCCGGAGCACGAGGTCGGCCAGGCCCTGCGCCCGCGCAGCACCGGCGGTGAGGCCGGGGCCGTCCTCGCGGCAGATCTTGGCGGCGGCGTCGACCGCCGCCTGGATCGCCAGCGCCACCTCCGTGGGCAGGGTCGCGTACATGTTGCTGCAGCCGACGGGGCCGGCGGCGAAGCCGACATGCAGCTGCTCCCGCCGGTTGCGTTGCGCCTTGCGCTCGAGCACCTCCGGCTCGACGCGGGCGAGCATCCGCCGGATCGCCTTGCGCAGCTCACGCTCGTCGAGATCACCGGCCCGCACCGTCCCGGGCTGCCCGCGAAGGGAGAGCAGCAGGTAGGCGACGATCTCCGCCACGGCTTCCGGGCTGGCGTCCTTGGTCTCCTTGGCGACGACCTCGAGGGACCGCTCGCGCATTCGACCGGCGGCGACGAGGTCGGCCAGCTGGCTCAGGTCCGTGATCGCCCGGGCTGCGAGGTCGCAACGACGCCCTGCCTCGGGCGGCCCGGCGTCGACGGCCAGGCCCACGGCCTCGACCGCGAACTCGGCCACCTGCCCGGCGTGCAGGTGCACGGGCCGGTAGACGTGGTCGTCACCGACCTCCTCACCCCACCGTGCCGCGTGCCCGATCACCGTCAGCTCGAGCGCGTCTGCCGCCCGTCTGAGTCGCTCGGTCGCCTGGAGCATCTCGCCCAGCGACGCCTCGTCAGCCCATGCGGCCTGCTCCCCCACCCCCTCGCGGACCCGCCCCAGTCCCCTGAAGGACTCCTCCACCACGGCCAGCTCGTCTTCGAACATGTGTCCATGGTCGCAGCGACCACCGACAGCGCCGGGCTAGGTCGTGTGCGGCACCTTCCCCTTGTTCTCGCTCCGCGACGGCAGGGCCCGGTAGGTCTCCGGTCGTAGGTCGCAGCTCGCACGCAGGTCCCCGCGGAGGGAGTAGAAGCGCACCGACTCCGGCCGGAAGTCGTGGAGTCGGTAGAGGTGGTACGACTCCGCCTCTGAGACGCTCACCTCGACCTCGTTGCGGGTGATGACCATCGGCCAATGCGCTCCCTGCGTCGTCGTCTTGACCTCGATCAGCTTGTCAGCCCCGCTGGGCTCGAAGGACCGGATGTCGAACCCGAGGCCGTCACCGACGGTCTGGCTGACGTGCTCGACCCGCGCCGCCAGGGTGTGCTCGCCCATCCGGGTGAGCAGCTGTCGTTCCCGCTCCAGGACCGCTCGTTCACCGGCAGCACCCAACGCACGATTCATCGCCTCCAGCTCCACGAAGTCCCACCGACCCACGTGTCGCCCTGGCCCAGCGCTGACGACATCAAGGCCGAGGGTGGGGGCCTCCCCTTCGACCCAGGCAGCCGATCCGCTCACGTCCGGCATCGCGCGGGTGATCTTGTCGAAGGCGAGGTCAGTGAGCTCAGGCCGACGCAGGATCTCGTCCCGGACGGCGTCTCGTAGAGAGGCCTGGATGTTGGGGTAGGGCTTGTACCCGTTGACGAAGGGAAAGCTCATCTCTCGCAGGACCGCGCTGACATTCATGAACTTGTACTCGATCGATCCTCGACCGCGATCCATGACGTCTTGGAGCTGGCGGTTCACCTGTGCCTTGACGAACCTCTCGTCCTGAAGCTCTGACCGGAGCATGTCGAAGTAAGCGCTGACGAGGATTCCGTTCTCCTCGTCCGTCCAGTCGCCCGACTCCGCCACACACCCTCCCGCCCTGTGAGTCGCACCCTAGAGACTCTCCGCCACCAGGTCAGCTAGGAGGCACGGAAGGACTCGTACGCGAGCTCGAGCAGCGACGGGTCGGGGTGCTCAGCCCGCCGCGCGGGAAGCACCATGAGCTTCTCGTTGTGACGCTCCTTCAGTCCGTGCTGAAGCATCGGCCCGTCGATCTCCTCGAGCAGATCTCGCCGGATCTGGACGACATGGTCTGGACGGATGCCCAAAATGCCGGAGTCGAAGGCGGCGTGGTGAATTTTGCACAGCGCGAGTCCGTTTCGCACAGAGGCAACTCCGAGCTCGTGACCGTCCTCGACGATGTGCGCAGCGTCCAACAGGTCGCCATGCCTGAGTGCGCACACCGCGCACCGGGTCTTGTAAGCCCGCATCACCGTTGACCTGAAGACACTCTGGTGAACCCTCTGGTTGCGCTCAACCCGGATGTATCGCCGTACGTGCTCGTCCACCTCGGACAAGGACTCCCGCTGGGTCTCGTCGATGGCTACGACGAACTGGTGCTGAGCCGGCTCTTCGGCCTCGATGTAGACGGGATAGATGGGCTTGTAGTCGCCCGGTCCAACCCCGAAGAACCAGATCAGAGGCAACGAGGCGTTCATTGCGGCCCGGAGGGCCCTGTTCTCCGGGTGCAGGGCGTCTGTGCCCCGCCACTTGTAGCGGAGGCGACCGTCCACCCCGACCGCATCCTCGTAGGGCCGCTGCGCCCCCTCTGCCCGGTAGACGGTGCGTATCGACAGGGCCGCCTGCGCGTCGGCCGGCTTCCGGATCCCACGCTGAGCGTCGACCAACGGGACCCTGACCCCCTCGAACTGGAACTCCCGCAGTGCCTCAGAGCGAAGCCAGTCGCGCTCTGCGGAGGTCGCTCCGTCGAGCCACCCCATCGCGGCTGACCGAAACTCACGCTCGAAGTGCAGGTCCCAGCCCATGGGTCCGAGCTTGCCAGCTCGGGCATGCCGAAGGGGGCCAACCGGACTAGCCGGTTGACCCCCTTCGGCAGCTACTGCTCAGATCAGCTGCAGCCGCTGGTGGAGCCGCAGCCCTCGCAGACGTAGCAGGAGCCGGCGGGACGCATCTTGGTGCCGCAGGTCATGCACATCGGGGCGTCGGCGGTCTTGCCCTGGAACTTCTCGAGCAGCTCGGCCGAGGAGTGGACCGTGGCGTCGACCTCGCGGACAGAGGCAGCACCGGAGCCGGTCTGGTCGGTGGTCTCCTCCTCGGAGGTGGCGACGGTGGCGGTCGCAGCCTCCTTGGTCTCCTTGACCTCCGAGGTGGCGGCCGACTGGCTGAAGGACTCGTCGTAGTCACCGTCGTCGTCCGAGGACTCGGGGGCGTACGAGCCGGTCTCGAGCTGGCGGGCCCGCTCCTCGGCGGTGTGGATGCCCATGAAGGACCGGGTGTCGAAGTCCAGGTAGTCCAGCGCCAGGCGACGGAAGACGTAGTCCATGATCGACTGCGCCATCCGCACGTCCGGGTCGTCCGTCATGCCGGCCGGCTCGAAGCGCAGGTTGGTGAACTTCTCGACGTAGGTCTCCAGCGGCACACCGTGCTGCAGCGCGATCGAGATCGCGATGGAGAAGGCGTCCATCAGACCGGCGAGGGTCGAGCCCTGCTTGCCGAACTTCAGGAAGATCTCGCCGAGCTCGCCGTCGTCGTAGGTGCCGGCGGTGAGGTAGCCCTCGGCGCCACCCACGGCGAAGCTCGTGGTCTGCGAGGTGCGACGCTTCGGCAGGCGACGACGCAGCGGGCGGTACTCGACGACCTTCTCCGGCTCGGCCGCAGCGGCCGAGGCACCGGCCTTGGCCTCCTTGGCGGTGGACCCGCCGTCGGAGAGCGGCTGCCCGACCTTGCAGTTGTCGCGGTAGACCGCGAGCGCCTTCAGGCCGAGCTTCCAGCCCTGCATGTAGACGTCCTCGATCTCCTCCACCGTGGCCGACTCCGGCAGGTTGACCGTCTTGGAGATGGCACCGGAGAGGAAGGGCTGGACCGCGGCCATCATGCGCACGTGACCCATCGGGGCGATCGCCCGCGCACCCATGGCGGTGTCGAAGACCTCGTAGTGCTCGGGCTTGAGGCCGGGAGCGTCGATGACGTGACCCTTGTCAGCGATGTACTCGACGATCGCCTCGATGGTCTCCTCGGTGTAGCCGAGCTTCTTGAGCGCGCGCGGGATCGTCAGGTTGACGATCTGCATCGAGCCGCCGCCGACGAGCTTCTTGAACTTCACGAGGGAGAAGTCGGGCTCGATGCCGGTGGTGTCGCAGTCCATCATGAAGCCGATGGTCCCGGTCGGGGCGAGCACCGACGCCTGGGCGTTGCGGTAGCCGTTCTTCTCACCCGTCTTGACGACCGCGTCCCAGGCCTTCGTGGCGTAGGCGTGGATGTCCTTGTCCATGGTGTGCATGGTGCGGATCTGGTCGTTGGCCGCCTGGTGCTTGCGCATGACGCGCTTGTGGGCGTCGGCGTTGCGGGCGTAGCCGTTGTACGGGCCGACGATCCCGGCGATCTCCGCGGAGCGCTTGTAGGACGCACCCGTGAGCAGCGAGGTGATCGCGGCGGCGAGCGCACGACCGCCGTCGGAGTCGTAGCCGTGGCCGGTCGCCATGAGCAGCGCGCCGAGGTTGGCGTAGCCGATGCCCAGCTGGCGGTAGTCACGCGTCGTCGCGCCGATCGACTCGGTCGGGAAGTCCGCGAAGCAGATCGAGATGTCCATCGCGGTGATGACCAGCTCGGCGACCTTCTGGAAGCGCTCGGCGTCGAAGGTGTCGTCGTCCTTGAGGAACTTCAGCAGGTTGAGCGAGGCGAGGTTGCACGAGGAGTTGTCGAGCGACATGTACTCGCTGCACGGGTTGGACGCGGTGATCCGACCGGTCTCCGGGTTGGTGTGCCAGTCGTTGATCGTGCCGTCGTACTGGATGCCCGGGTCGGCGCACTCCCACGCGGCCTTGGCGATCTTGCTCATCAGCTCGCGGGCGTCGACGGACTCGATGACCGAGCCGTCCATGCGGGAGGTCAGGCCGAAGTCGGTGCCCTCCTCGACGGCGCGCATGAACTCGTCGGTGACGCGCACCGAGTTGTTCGCGTTCTGGTACTGCACCGAGGTGATGTCGGCGCCACCGAGGTCCATGTCGAAGCCGGCGTCGCGCAGGGCGCGGATCTTGTCCTCCTCGCGCGCCTTCGTCTCGACGAACTCCTCGATGTCCGGGTGGTCGACGTCCAGGACGACCATCTTGGCCGCGCGGCGGGTCGCGCCACCGGACTTGATGGTGCCCGCGGAGGCGTCGGCACCACGCATGAAGGAGACCGGGCCGGAGGCGGTGCCACCGGAGGAGAGCAGCTCCTTGGAGGAGCGGATGCGGGAGAGGTTGAGGCCGGCGCCGGAGCCGCCCTTGAAGATGAAGCCCTCCTCCTTGTACCAGTTGAGGATCGAGTCCATCGAGTCGTCGACCGAGAGGATGAAGCAGGCGCTGACCTGCTGCGGGCTCGCGGTGCCGACGTTGAACCACACGGGCGAGTTGAAGCTGAAGATCTGGTGCAGCAGCGCGTAGGTCAGCTCGTGCTCGAAGATCTCCGCGTCGGTGTCCGTCGCGAAGTAGCCGTGCTCCTTGCCCGCCTTGACGTAGGTGAGCACGACCCGGTCGATGAGCTGCTTGAGGCCCGCCTCGCGCTCCGGCGAGCCGACCGCACCCCGGAAGTACTTCGTCGTGACGATGGTCGAGGCGTTGACCGACCAGAAGTCGGGGAACTCGACCCCACGCTGCTCGAAGATCGTCGCGCCGGTCTTCCAGTTCTGCTGGACGACGTCACGCTTCTCCCAGGTGACCTCGTCGTAGGGGTGGACGCCCTCGGTCGTGTGGATGCGCTCGATCGTCAGGCCCTTGGTGCGGGACCCGCGACGGGCGCTGGACTTGCCGGCGGTCTCGGTCATGCTGCTTCTCCTCGATCCGTGTGGTGACGGTCTGCTGCTGGTCGGTGTGGAGTGCTGTGTCAAACGGTGTCACCGGGTACCGACAGCCCACTCGCTGGCGGCACCCGGGGGGTCTCTAGGTGGCGGTCGCGTGCTCGGCGCGCAGGCGCTCGATGGCGGTCTCGAAGTCCTCGAGCGAGTCGAAGGACTGGTAGACCGACGCGAAGCGCAGGTACGCGACCTCGTCGAGCTCGCGCAGCGGCGGCAGGATCGCCATGCCCACCTCGTGGGCGTCGATCTCGGCGCTGCCCTGCGAGCGGATGCTCTCCTCCACGCGCTGGGCGAGGATGGCGAGCTGGTCCTCGGTGACCGGGCGGCCCTGGCAGGCCTTGCGGACACCGGCGAGCACCTTGGCCCGGCTGAAGGGCTCGGCCGCACCCGAGCGCTTGGTGACGGTCAGGCTGGCGCTCTCCAGGGTGGTGAAGCGCCGGCTGCACTCGGGGCACTGACGGCGGCGCCGGATGGCGCTGCCGTCCTCCGTCGTGCGGCTGTCGATGACCCGGGAGTCGGTGTGACGGCAGAACGGGCAGTGCACGCCGTGCTCCCTTCGCTCGTGCGTCCTGTGGACGGTGCGGTGGACGAGTCTGGGGATGGAACCCCATCACCTGTGGAGAACTGGCCCCATCCTGTGCACTAGATGTGGACGAATGACAACCGTGTAACCACTAGATGTAGTGACCATTAGAACCCTCCGTGAGCCTCGACGCAAGTCCCCCACGTGAACCGTCGACGAACGGCACATCGGCCGCCCCCGCATGCTGCGGAGACGGCCGATGGCTGGCCCGGGCCGGGTCGAAGGGCCCGGGTGTCAGGGGCGCCTCACGGCGCGGGGATGGTGAGCACCTGGCCCGCGTGGACGTGGCTCGTCGACAGGTCGTTGGTCACCTGGAGGCGGGCGACCGCCTCGCGGGTGGGCAGCTGGGAGAGCTCGGCCTCGGCGATCTGCCCGAGGGTCTGCCCCGGCTCGACGGTCACCTGCTGCGGGGTGGTCGCCGGACCGCCGAAGGCGACCGTGGCGCCGGCGACGCTCGCGACGAGCATGGTGGTCACGGTGGTCGCCAGGCGCCCACGACGGGTCAGGCGAAGGGAGGTCGTCGCACGCTCCGGGACGGCGTCGCCGGTGGGCACGGAGACGAGGTGACGCGAGCGCGCGGGGCGCGCCGGGTGCACGTCGATGCGGGCGGGGGCGGCGGTGAGAGCGGTCATGCGGTCCTCCTCGTGGCGGCTCTGTCGAACCGGTGTTCGATAGAACGTCTGTACGATGTCTAGCACGGGTGTTCGAAGGAAATCAACAACACGCTCGAACAGATGTTTGAAATGCCTGTTCGATCGGCCTACTGTCGGTCACAGCGAGAAGTTGACCAGCGACCACCGACAACGGTGTCGCGGCGGACGCACGAAGGGGTCGAGATGGGCGACGAGGACAACATCCACCAGCTCCCGCAGCGGGACACCGGCGACGGGCTGACCGTGCGCCAGCGCAAGGTGCTCGAGGTGATCCGCAATGCCGTGGCCACCCGCGGCTACCCGCCGAGCCTGCGCGAGATCGGCGAGCTGGTGGGCCTCACCTCCCCCAGCTCGGTCGCCCACCAGCTCTCCTCCCTGGAGCGCAAGGGCTACCTGCGCCGTGACCCCAACCGCCCCCGCGCGATCGAGGTCATCTCCCCCGACGACCAGCCCACCCCGACCGACCCCGGGGTGGTCGCTGACATGGCCGGCATGCGCGGCGGCGCGAGCGCCGACGACGAGCCCGTCGACCCGACCGGCTCCGGCGACGAGCGCCCCGAGGCGAGCTACGTGCCCGTCCTGGGTCAGATCGCCGCCGGCGTCCCGATCACCGCCGAGGAGGTCGTCGACGACGTCTTCCCGCTGCCGAAGCAGATCGTCGGCGAGGGCTCGCTCTTCCTGCTCAAGGTCGTCGGTGACTCGATGATCGACGCCGCGATCTGCGACGGCGACTGGGTCGTCGTGCGGCAGCAGCCGAGCGCGGACAACGGCGACATCGTCGCGGCGATGCTCGACAACGAGGCGACGGTCAAGACCTTCAAGCGCACGGACGGCCACGTGTGGCTGCTCCCCCACAACCCCGCCTTCGACCCCATCGACGGCGACCACGCGACGATCCTCGGCAAGGTCACCGCGGTGCTGCGGCGTCTCTGACGCCCACCTCCACGAGGTCGACGAGGGAGCGAAGGGAGTCCCCCAGCTCCCCGTCGACGCGGTGGTCGACGAGGTCGTCGCCGCGGGTGGGACCGCGGGTGATGAGCGAGACCGGGATCCCGCGCTTCGCGGCGTGCCGCACGAAGCGCAGCCCCGACATCACCTGCAGCGAGCTGCCGAGCACGAGCAGGCTCGGCGCCGCGTCGACGAGGTCGAAGCAGTGCTGCACGAGCGGCTTGGCGACCGCTCCGCCGAAGAAGACGACGTCCGGCTTGAGCATGTCCGTGCCGCACCGCTCGCACTCCGGAGCGACGAAGCGCTCGGCGTCCACGGTCTCGAGCCGCACGTCACCGTCCGGCCGGATCTCGTCGCTGTCGACGTCGAAGCCCGGGTTCTGCGCCGCCATCCGCGCATCGAGCGTGGGCCGGTCGATGCGCGCCCCGCACGCGAGGCAGACGACCTCGACGAGGTTGCCGTGCAGCTCGACGACATCGTGGGTCCCGGCGGCCTGGTGCAGGCCGTCGACGTTCTGCGTGATGACCGGACCCACGGCCCCGAGCTCCTGCAGCCGGGTCACGAGGTGGTGCGCGGCATTGGGCCGCGCCGCGTGGAACCGCCGCCACCCGACGAAGCTGCGCGCCCAGTAGCGCTGTCGCGCCGAGCTGCTCCCGACGAACTCCGACAGGTGCATCGGGGTCACCCGCCGCGTCCCGTCCGGGCCCCGGTAGTCGGGGATCCCGCTCTCGGTCGACATGCCGGCCCCGGTGAGCACGAGGGCCGGCCCATGGCGCAGCACCCTCGCGATCTGCTCGACCCGATCGACGTCGTCTGGCATGCCTCGATCCTAGGTCGGCGCGACGACCTACGATGGGCCCCATGATCGACGCCGCTGGGCTGCGCGTGATGCGGGCCATCGCCGATGAGGGCAGCTTCACCGCCGCTGCCCTCGCGCTCGGCTACTCGCAGCCCGCGGTCTCCCAGATGGTCAAGCGCCTCGAGCAGCGCACCGGCACCGTCCTCGTCGAAAAGGTCGGTCGCTCCGTTCGGCTCACCGAGGCCGGCGCCGTCCTCGCCCGCCACGCCACCCCCGTGCTCGCCGCTCTCGACGCCGCCGAGGAGGAGGTCGCCGCGATCGCCGGGCTGCGCTCGGGTCGGGTGCGGCTCATGGCCTTCCCGTCGTCGTCGGTGACGCTCGTCCCCCGCGCCCTGGCGGCGGTCCGCGCCGAGCACCCCGACCTGTCCGTGCAGTTCACCGAGGCCGAGCCGCCGGAGTCGCTCGCGGCCCTGCGGGCCGCGAGGTCGACCTCGCCGTCGCCTTCTCCTACGACGGCAGCGAACTGGCCCGGGGCGAGGACCTCGAGGGCTTCGTCGTGCACCCGCTGCTCGACGAGGAGGTGCGCGTGGCCCTGCCGCGCCACCACCCGCTCGCCGACCACGAGGTCGTCTCGATGACCGACCTCACCGACGACGAGTGGATCGCCGGCTGCGCCCGCTGCCGGGGCCACCTGCTCAAGATCGCCCACGACGCCGGCTTCGCGCCCAAGGTCGCCTTCGAGACCGAGGACTACGTCGCCGTCCAGGGCTTCGTCGCCGCCGGTCTGGGCGTCGCGCTGATCCCCGACCTCATCCGGGCGGCGACGTCCAACGACGACGTCGTCATCCGCCCCCTCGACCCGCAACCGGCGCCGGATCCACGTCGTGACGACGGAGGACCTGCTCAAGGTGCCGGCAGTGGCGACGACGCTCGAGGCGCTGACCGCGGCGGCCGAGACGTCACTGCCGGTGTAGGCACCGTCCAGTCGCGCCACTGCGCGAGGATCTCCTGCGGCCGGTCCGAGGCCACGATCACCACGCCCGGGTAGTCCTCGAGCAGCCGGCGCAGCAGCGCTCTCCCCTGCGTGCCCAGGTCGTCGTCGACGTGCTCCAGCAGGAGCAGCGCCGGCTCGCCGAGCATGGCGCGCGCCAGGTGCAGCCGGGCCCGCTCGTGCCGGGTGAGCGGCTCCCCACCCCGACGAAGGGAGGTCCGCTCCCCCTCGGGGAGAGCAGCCACCCGCTCCGCGAGACCGACTGCCGCCAGGGCCGCAGTGCCCTCCTCCGCCGGGAGATCGGGTCGGCGGTAGCGCACCGCCCGGGAGATCGGGCCACGCTCGATCCGGGCCCCGGCCGCAGCATGGCCGACCCGGCGTCGGCGGGTCTTCGGCCCGGTGACGGCGAGGTCCTTGCCGTCGACGCACAGGCTGCCCCCACCCGAGCGGCCGGGCACGGCGAGTGCCGCGAGCACCTCACGGGCGTGGGCCGGCGAGGCCCTCGCACAGGATGCGCTCCCCCGACTCGGCGACGAGGCCGGGCAGCTCGCGACCGTC
>NZ_JBNFOF010000024.1:0-23645 GCF_057364645.1 Janibacter sp. CFPM2_SD2 | reverse complement strand
GCCGACCGACGACGGCAGGCTGCTCAGGCGGGACAGGGGGCTGGGACGACGGCTGCCGTGGCGGCCGACGTAGCGGGGGGAACTCACGCGAGACCTCGGGGTGGAAAACAGGGGACGGGCCCTGGCAGGTGCGGCTGTGGTCGGTCACCGACGGCGACCTCGTGCTCCACGAGGTGACCGTGGCGCCGGACGGCGCGGTGACCGAGCGGACCGGCGTCGAGCTCGCCGGCCTGCCGGTGCCGATCGCGCGCTGAACACCTCGATCCGCCCGAATAGATTGCGCGCAAACCAATTGCGTGCAATGCTTCAGAGGTGCAGACGGACCACCAGCTCGACCAGCAGATCTGCTTCGCCCTCTACTCGGCGTCGCGCTCGGCGACCGCGGCCTACCGCGACGGCCTCGCCGAGATCGGGCTGACGTACACCCAGTACGTCACCCTCCTCGCCCTGTGGGAGCGCGACGGCCGCACCGTCACCGAGCTCGGCGAGGCGCTGCACCTCGACAGCGGGACGCTCTCCCCCCTTCTCAAGCGCATGTCGGCGAGCGGTCTCGTCGAGCGCCGTCGCGAAGGGGAGGACGCCCGCCGCGTGACGATCCACCTGACCACCGCCGGTCGGGACCTCGAGACGCAGGTCGCGGCGATCCAGCGCCGCCTGTACGACGCCGTCGACATGGAGCCCGAGGAGCTGGCGACCCTGCGTCGCCTGGCCCAGAGGTTCTGCGCATCCGTCGGCACTCCCACCCCCACCCCCACCCCCACCCAAGGAGCATGACGATGAAGACTCTCTACACCGCAGAGGCCCTCGCCACCGGCGCCGGCCGCGACGGGCACGGCCGCACCAGCGACGGCCGCCTCGACCTCGACCTCGCGATCCCCCAGGAGATGGGCGGGTCGGGCGAGGGGACCAACCCCGAGCAGCTCTTCGCCGTCGGCTACGCCGCGTGCTTCCACTCGGCGCTGCAAGCCGTGGCCCGCGCCGGCAAGATCGACGTCGCCGACTCCGCCGTCGGCTCCCGCGTGCACATCGGCCCCAAGGAGGGCGGCGGCTACCAGCTGGCCGTCGAGCTCGAGGTCACCCTGCCCCACCTCGACGCCGAGGCCGCCCAGCAGCTCGCGGACCAGGCCCACCAGGTCTGCCCCTACTCCAACGCGACGCGCGGCAACATCGACGTCACCGTCACGGTCACGCAGGACTGATCGCCGATGACCCAGATCCCCACGACCACCCGCCAGATCGTCCTCGCCTCGCGCCCGCAGGGCGCGCCGACGGCCGACGACTTCCGCCTCGAAACCGTCGAGCTGCCGCAGCTCGCCGACGGCGAGGTCCTCGTGCGCAATGTCGTCATGTCGGTCGACCCCTACATGCGCGGTCGGATGAACGACGTGAAGTCCTACGTCGCCCCCTTCGAGATCGACGCCCCGCTCGACGGCGGAGCGGTCGGCGAGGTCATCGCCTCCCGCTCCGACGACGTCGCCGTGGGCCAGCACGTGCTGCACGGCCTCGGCTGGCGCGAGCACGCGGTGCTCCCGGCGAAGTCCGTGCGGGTCGTCGACACCGACGCCGCGCCCGCCTCGACCTATCTCGGCGTCCTCGGCCTCACCGGCCTGACGGCCTACGTCGGGCTGACCGCCGTGGCCGGCATGCGCGAGGGCGACACCGTCTTCGTCTCCGGCGCGGCCGGCGCCGTCGGGCAGGCCGCCGGCCAGATCGCCAAGGCGCTGGGCGCCGGCCGGGTCGTCGGCTCCGCCGGCTCGGCCGACAAGGTCGCTCGCGTGCTCGAGCTGGGTTACGACGCGGGCTTCAGCTACCGCGACGGTCCCGTCGCCGAGGGGCTGGCCTCGGTCGCGCCCGACGGCATCGACGTCTACTTCGACAACGTCGGCGGCGAGCACCTCGAGGCCGCGATCGGCGCGCTGTCGACCTTCGGTCGGGTCGCGATGTGCGGGGCGATCTCGCAGTACAACTCGACCGAGCCGCCCGCCGCACCCCGCAACCTGGCCCTCGCCATCGGCAAGGGACTGACCCTGCGCGGCTTCGTCGTCGGTCAGTACCCCGAGCTCGTCGCCGAGTACCACTCCCGGGCGCCCCAGTGGCTCGCCGAGGGGCGGCTGCGTTCGGACGAGACCTTCCGCGACGGTCTCGACGCCGCCCCGCAGGCCTTCATGGACCTGCTCGACGGTGCCAACATGGGCAAGATGCTCGTCCGTCTCTGATGGCGCCCTCACTCATGTGGTTCCGCCGGGACCTGCGCCTGCGCGACCACCCAGCCCTGCGGGAAGCCGCCTCACGCGGCGCGGTGCTCCCCCTCTTCGTCATCGACCCGACGATGTGGGGGCCGGCCGGTGCGGCGAAGACCGCGTGGCTGGCCGCCACCCTGCGAGCACTTGACGCCTCCCTCGACGGTCGCCTCGTGATCCGGCTCGGCGACCCGGCCGAGGTCGTGCCGCGCGTCGCCCGCGAGGTCGGGGCCACCTCGGTCCACGTCAGCCGGGAGAACGAGCCCGGCGGCGTCGAGCGCGATCGTCGTGTCGTCGCCGCGCTGCGCGAGATCGGCGTCGAGGGTGTGGCCACCGGCTCGCCCTTTGCCGTCGACCCCGGCACGGTGCGGACGAAGGGAGGCACCCCCTTCAAGGTCTTCACCCCCTTCGCCACCGCGTGGCGCGAGCACGGCTGGGACGAGCCGACGAGTGCGCCGCGTGGGGTCGAGTGGATCGAGGCCGACACCGACGGCCGGGTCGAGGCGATGCTCGACAAGGCGGCCCGCGAGTGCCCGATCGACCTGCCGACCGCGGGCGAGGACGCCGCCCGGCGGCGCTGGGTGCGCTTCCGCGACGAGGCGCTGGCCGACTACGACCACGATCGCGACCTCCCGGCGGTCGAGGGGACCTCGCGCATGTCCGCCGACCTGCACCTCGGGGTCGTCCATCCCCGCCAGCTCCTCCACGACCTGCGCGGCGAGCGCGGCGACGGGGCGCAGACCTACCGCACGGAGCTCGCCTGGCGGGAGTTCTACGCCGACGTGCTCTGGGCCAACCCGGACTCCGCGTGGCAGGACCTGCGGCCACTCCCCCTTCGCTACGACGAACCGCAAGACGCCATCGAGGCGTGGCGCGAGGGGCGCACCGGTTACCCGATCGTCGATGCCGGCATGCGCCAGCTGCTCGGCGAGGGATGGATGCACAACCGGGTGCGGATGGCCACGGCGAGCTTCCTCACCAAGGACCTGCACGTGTGGTGGCCCGTCGGCGCGCGGCACTTCCTCGAGCACCTCGTCGACGGGGACCTCGCGTCCAACAACCACGGCTGGCAGTGGGTCGCCGGCACCGGCACGGACGCGTCCCCGTACTTCCGTGTCTTCAACCCCGTCACGCAGGGCAAGCGCTTCGACCCCGACGGTGCGTACGTGCGCCGGTGGGTGCCGGAGCTGGCCCATCTCGAGGGCGCCGCAGCGCACGAGCCGTGGAAGCACGACGACGGGTACGCGCACGACTACCCGGAGCGGATCGTCGACCACGCGGAGGAGCGGCTCGAGGCCCTGGCGCGCTACGACGAGGCGACCTGAGGCGAGCTGCTCGCCGGGTCGGGCATCACGCTGCCCCGACTGCGCTCGTCAGTCCGCGTCGACGCCTCGCTCGACGGTCGTCGTCACCCGCGTCAGGCTGGGTGACGCGGGCGTGGAGCTGAAGCCGAATCGTGGCGGCGGCGTGACCGGGGTGAGGCCGCCGATGGACTGGCCCGACCAGGTGCCGGACAGCGACGTCACCTGCCGCTGGTCGTGCGCCCCGTAGTACTCGCGCCGCCCACCGCCGGCGCTGCCGACGGTGCGCACCCCCGGAAGCAGCCGCCGCGCGATGGGGTCGGCGAGATGCGCGAAGGCGCGGCTGCGCCCCACCCGCTCGGGCACGGTTCGCAGGACCAGGCCGAGGGCCGTGCGCCCTCCCAGACCGATCGTGCACCGCAACGGGCCTGCGTGGAGGCGCCACACGTCATCGTCGACCTGCAGGGCAACCGGGCCGACCCGGACCTCGTCGAAGGAGTACGTGGCGGCGACGTACTGAGCGACCTCGTCGGCCGGCGCCAGCAGGACCCGACGGTCGTCAGGCGTCGCGACCATGACATCGGTGAAGGCCCCGAGGGGCGAGTCCCACCAGTCGCCGACCACCAGCCGCAGCCCGCTGCTGCTGCCCGCCCCGAGGATGCGCCCGTGGAAGCGCTCGAGGAGGGTGCGGGTCACGGCGTGCCGTCGTCACGGCCGGCGACCCGGGCGAGGGTCAGCGAGAAGTCGTCCGCCGCGTCGGTCCAGCTCGTCACCGGCTCGAAGCCGTGCTCGGTCAGCTCGTCACGGAGCAGGCCGAGGTCGAACTTGCGCGAGATCTCGGTCCGCAGGTGCTCCCCCTTCGCCAGGCGCCACGTGCGACCGATCCCGGTGAAGTCGGCCGTGATGTCACGCACCGCACGCAGCCGCATCTCGATGCGCGAGGCGCGGTCGTCCCACGCGGCCTCGTGGACGAGGTCGTCGCGGGACAGACCCGTGACCGGCGTGGTGCGGGTGATGACGTCGACGAGGTTGAGGTTGAAGCGCGCGGTCACGCCTGCCCCGTCGTCGTAGGCCGCGACGAGCCGGTCCGGGTCCTTGACGAGGTCGGCTCCGAGGAGCAGGTGGTCACCGGGGGCGAGGGCCGCGTGCACCATGTCGAGGAACCCGGAGCGCTCGTCCTCCTCGAAGTTGCCGATCGTGCCGCCGAGGAAGACGAGCAGACGTTCACCGGGCTCCCCCGACAGCGGTGGCAGGTGGTGGAAGTCGGCGACCGCCGGCTCGACGTTCAGGGCCGGGTAGTCCGTGCGCAGACGGTCGGCGGCCTCGAGCAGGACCTCCTTGCTGATGTCGAGCGGCGCGTAGAGCGCCGGCCGCCCCTGCGCGGTGAGGGCGTCGAGCAGCTCACGGGTCTTGGTCGCCGTGCCCGCCCCCAGCTCGTGCAGGCTCCGCGCGGCGCTCAGCGCGATGATCTCGCCGCTGCGGCGGGTGAGGATCTCCTGCTCGGCACGCGTCGGGTAGTACTCGGGCAGGGTGGTGATCTCGTCGAAGAGGCGGGAGCCCCGCTCGTCGTAGAACCAGCGTGGCGGCAGGGTCGCCGGCTGCGACCAGAGGCCGGAGCGGAGGTCGGCCTCGAGTTCGGCGCGGCTCACCGGGCGAGTCGCAGTCCGGAGAAGGCCCACCGGGACGCGGCCGGGAAGAAGTTGCGGTAGGTCGTGCGCGGGTGGTCCGGCGGGGTCACCGCGGAGGCTCCCCGCAGGACGTGCTGGTCGTTCATGAACTTGCCGTTGTACTCGCCCACGGCGCCCGGGGCCGTCTCGAATCCCGGGTACGGCAGGTACGCGCTCGCCGTCCACTCCCAGACGTCGCCGAAGGTGACCTCGGCCGCCGGCCCGGGGTGGCAGCGCTCGGGGTCGAGCAGACCGCCGTGCGTCTGGTGACCGCTCACGGCGCGGGCCTCCCACTCCTGCTCGGTGGGCAGGCGGTGGCCCGCCCACCGGGCGAAGGCATCGGCCTCGAAGAAGGAGATGTGGCACACCGGCTCGGCGGCCACCACCGGACGGCGTCCCGACAGGGTGAAGGTCGTCCAGCCGTGGTCGTCGTCCCGGCGCCAGTAGCCGGGCGCGTCCCACCCCGTGGCCTGCAGGGTCGCCCACCCGTCGGAGAGCCACAGGTCGGGGCGGGCGTAGCCGCCGTCGTCGATGAACCGGACCCACTCGGCGTTGGTCACCTGGCGGGTGCCGACCTCGACGTCGTCGAGCCACACCCGGTGACGCGGGCGCTCGTTGTCGAAGGCGAAGCCGCTGCCGTCGTCTCCGATGTGCGTGACCCCACCGGGCACGTGCGTCCAGCGCTGCGGGAGGGGGTCGGCCGCGGGGTCGGGGTCGGGCGCCCGCTCGACGTAGACCGGCTGGAGGACATTGCCCGAGAGGAGGTGCTTGACGTCCATGAGGAGCAGCTCCTGGTGCTGCTCCTCGTGGTGGCAGCCGAGCTCGACGAGGTCGAGCAGCGCCTCGTCGAGGGTCCCGTCCTCGAGCCGGGCGACGAGCTGCTCCTCGACGTCCTGGCGGTAGGCCGCGACCTCGGCGACGCCCGGGCGGGTCACGTGTCCGCGCGCGGCGCGGGGGTGACGCTCCCCCACGGCCTCGTAGTAGCTGTTGAAGAGATAGCGGAAGGCGGGGTCGCGCGGTCGGTAGGCAGGGTCGGCACCGAGGACGAACTCCTCGAAGAACCACGTGGTGTGGGCTCGGTGCCACTTCGTCGGGCTGGCCTCGGTCATCGACTGCGGCGTCTGGTCCTCGGGACCGAGGTCCCGGGTGAGCCGGTCGGTCCGTGCCCTGACGGCGAGGAACCGCTCGGTCAATGCGGCGAGGTCTGATCGGGGAGAGATCGTGGTCATGCTGTCCTCCATGCGACGGAGGTTGACGACCACCGTCGGGCACCGGGGAAGTGGAGCTTCGGACGGGTTCGACGCTACACGCATCCCCCGACGAGCGCGCGTCGTGGCCCCGCGTGGGGGCGGCGCGACACGCCGGGGACGCGGCGTCGCTCAGAGGCTGACGGTGCCGGTGTCGCCGAGGTCGGGCCGCCCGTCGCTGACGAGTCCCTTGGCCATCTGGACGACCGTCGCCACGGTGCCGGGCGAGGTCCAGTAGCGCGCGGTGTCGGCCGTGACCGTGATCAGGGTGCTGTTCGGGTCATCAGGGCCGCCCTCCATGAAGGCACCGGCCGACGCGTCCCACAGCCGCCCGAGCAACTCCCGGTCGTCGTTGCGACGGGCCGTGCCGCTGACGCTCACCCAGCCGTCGTCCGTGGCATACGCGATGTTGACCTCGGGGTGGGCCGCGATCGCCCGCACCTTGTCGGTGTCGGCCTCAGTGATGAAGTGGATGGTGCCCGGGTCGTCGAGGTCCTGGGTGCCCATCGGCACCGACACCAGACGTCCGTCCTCGACGTGGGTGAGGACGGCGATCCTCGTCTCCCGCATGATCGTGGCGACGGTCTCGATCTCGGTCTCGCTCATCGTGCGCTCCTTGTGCTCTCGGGGCGGTCTTCGTCGGCTGACTACCCGCTCCACTCGTGTCGCCACACGGGACCCGCGGATCTGAGGCACCCGACAGCGCACCTTACCGATGTCGGGCCCACCTCGGGTGCTCCGTGCCGAGCCGGGCGCCGCGACGCGCGGCGAGGCCGTCTCGCTCGCCCGGGACGCCGGCCTGATCGGCTGAGGCCTTGTCGCCCCCTTCGCCAGTTGGGAGGGTGGAGCCATGAGCGATCTCAAGAGCCTGGCCAGCGACCTCCTCCGCCTGCACCACACCGACGAGACCCTCGTCCTGCCCACGGTCTGGGACGTGTGGTCCGCGCGTGCGGTCGTCGACGCGGGCTTCCCCGCCCTGACCATCGGCAGCCACCCACTCGCCGACTCGCGCGGGCAGCAGGACGGCGAGGGCATGACCCTGGACGACGCGCTCGACGGCATCCGTCGGATCTGCTCGGCCGTGCGCGTGCCGGTGAGCGCCGACGTCGAGTCCGGTTACGACACCCCCGCCGCCGAGCTCGTCGAGCGGGTCCTCGACGCCGGCGCGGTGGGCATCAACGTCGAGGACACCGTGCACTCGCAGGACCGGGTGCGCGAGGTTGCCGAGCACGCCGACTACATCGGGGCGCTGCGCCAGGCCGCCGACGAGGCCGACATCGAGCTCGTCATCAACGCGCGCACCGACGCGCTGCTCCACGGCACCGACCGTTTCCCCGACCCGGTCGCCGAGGCGATCACCCGCATCCGGGCGTGCGAGGAGGCCGGGGCCCGCTGCGTCTACCCGGTGAAGATCCCCGACGCGGCCACCCTCGCCACCCTCATGGAGGCGACCTCGCTGCCGCTCAACGTCACCGCCCACCCCGTCGACGCGCCCCCTCGGGGTCGCTGCAGGAGCTGCGCGACGCGGGGGTGCGCCGGGTGACCTTCGGCCCGCTGCTGCAAAAGGCGCTCACCCAGTCGGTCGCCGAGCTCACCGGCCCGTGGCTCGGCCGGGCCGGCTTGGCCGACCAGTCGGACTGACCTCCGGCAGACTCGGGCGCGTGCGACCCCTCCCCCAGCACTGGCAGTTCGCGAGCGCCGAGGTCGAGCACGAGGGGCGGCGCTTCCCCCTTCGCATCTGGGGGTGGTCGGCGGAGTCGGCCGCCGACGCGGCCATGCGCGCGCAGCACCGGCTCGCCGCGGCCGTCGACCAGCTGACCCGCGGGCGGGCCGGCTTCGACTACTACCCCCGCACGCCCGTGCGCGAGGAGGTCCTCCACGAGGTACGCGGCGCCGACGGTGCACTGATCGGGGCCGTGACGCGCAACCGGATGGGTGTCGAGGTGCTCAACACCGACGTCCTGCTCGTGGCCGACGTCGACCTGCCGCCTCAGCGCAAGCTGTTTCGCACCGGGCAGCCCGACCCCCGCCCTGCGCTCGAGCGCATCGCCCGGTGGGCGGCCGCGCACCCCGACCTCGGTGTGCGCACCTATCGCACCGCAGCCGGCCTGCGCGTCATCATCACCGGGCTGGCGAGCGGGCCTCCCGACCTGACGGCCCCCGTCGACCTCGGCTCGGACGATCTCTACGTGCGGCTGTGCGGACTGCACGAGACCTCGCGGGCCCGGCTGACGCCGAAGCCCCACCGGGTCGGCATGCCGAGGATCCGTGCGAGCTGGCCCTACCTCGGTGACGCCCAGCGGATCGCGGAGAAGTGGCTCAGGGACTACGAGCGGGGTTGCGCCCACCGTGCCGTCTGCGAGCTGCTGTCGGTGACCGGTCACGCCCCGGACGGAGACGCCGCCGTGCTCGTCGACCTGCACGACCGGGCCACGCAGGCGACCTCGGGCCAGCAGTTGGCGTGAGCCGCCCCGGGCGCGGGCCGGCTCACGGGCGCGGGCAGACGCGGGCGCGGGCCGGCGCCCAAGGTCACAACCAGCGCCGCACGCTCGCCACGTAGTCGCCGTAGGTCGAGCCGAATCGGTCGCGCAGCGCCTCCTCCTCGGCCGAGACCTGGAAGGTGTCGATGACCCCGACGAACCCGGCCACCGGCAGGATGGCGAGCAGGTCGCGGCGGTGGATCGCGTAGCCGGCGAGCAGCAGGGCGTCACCGAGGTAGATCGGGTTGCGGGAGTAGCGATAGATGCCCTGGCGCACGACCTTGCTCGCGTCGGCCGGGCGGGTCGGGTCGAGGGTCGTGCCCGCGGCGCGGATCTCGCGGATGCCGGCGGCGGCGACCCCCCCAGGCCGGCCACCGCGACCGCCGCCCCGAGGAGCGACGTGGCAGGTGACGTGGACGACCCCCGGCTCAGCAGGCGTTGCGCCGCGAGCGAGGCCAGCCCGACGACGGGTGGCGAGCGCAGGATCGAGAGGGGCTCCATGCACCAACGGTAGTCGCGTCGGCCCTCCGTGGACAGGCCCCGATGATGACGAGGACCTCACCCCCTCCGCCAGTCGAAGAAGATCCGCGACCTGGATGTCGCGCTCCTTCTTCGACTGGCCATTCCCGGGCCGGGCTGTGCCGCGACCCAGCGGTCCGGACACTGAGTCAGTGTGACTCAGTGCCCCCGGCGCGGTACCCGGTCGGGGTGAAGCCGAGCATCCTGCCGAACTCGCGTGTGAGGTGGGCGTGGTCGGCGTAGCCGAGGTCCGCGGCGATCGTCGACAGGTCGGCTCCCGGCTCCTCACGGACGCGCTCGGCCGCCTCCTGCAGCCGGCGGCGACGGATGATCTCCCCCGGGCTCATCCCGACGTGCGTGCTCGCCAAGCGCTGCAGGGTGCGCACGGACGCACCCAGTCGCGCGGCGAGGTCGTCGACCCGCAGCAGGGAGGGGTCGCTGTCGGCCAGCTCGACGAGACGCCGGGCCGGGACCGCGTCGGGATCCGCGGCCACCGCCGCCCCCACCTGCGTGGCGAGCCAGACCTCGAGCAGCCGCGCTGCGGCGGTGTGCCGTTCGTCCGCGTCGCCCGGGCCGTCCATGACCCGGGTGACGTCCGCGTGGAGGCGGGTCGCCCCCTTCGTCTCGGTGTCGCGGTCCCGCAGCGTGCCCACGTCGCCGACGAGCGCATGGGCCGCCCCCGGACGCAGCAGGGCGCCCACGGCCCAGCCGCGCCCGGTGAGGTCGCGCCGCCAGGCCCGGGAGACCGGGCCGTACACCCGCACCGCATCGGCCTCGACGACGAGCTGGCACGCAGGGAAGGGCAGCGTCAGCGCCTCGTGCACCGCCCCCTCCGGCAGGTCCCACTCCGGCACCCAGAACCACCGCGCGAGGGGCTCTCCCTCCGCCGTCGGGAGGATCCGGGAGACCGGCGCCCGGGCGTCCGGACGCAGCTGGCCCTTGCGCGGGATCGCCTCGCTCACGGGCCGAGCGTAGGGGCACCCACGAGGTTGGCGCAGATCTTCAAGCGTCCCGCCCTCGGGCTGCCTAGCGTCGTGCCCATGGACACCACCACCGCAGCGACCGGCCAGCACACCGACCACGGCGTGCCGCACGGGTTCACCAGCTTGACCCCCTTCCACACCGTGCAGGACGCGCAGGGCGCGATCGCGTGGTACGAGCGGGTCTTCGGCGCGCGCACGGTCGACGTGACGCACATGCCGGACGGGAAGGGAGGGACGCTCGTCGCGCACGCGACGCTCGACTTTGGGCGGGGCCGGCTGCAGATCTCCGACCCGATGCCGGACTTCGGTCTCGTCGCACCCCACGAGGACGACGTCGTCTGCTCCTCGATCGCGCTCTACGTGCCCGACGTCGACGCCGTGGTCGCCGAGGCGCAGGCCGCGGGCGCGACGATCCGGGAGCCGCTCGCCGACTTCGTCTCCGGCGACCGCTTCGCCTCGATCCGCGACCCGCACGGGCTGCGCTGGGCCGTCATGACCCGCGTCGAGGACCTGTCCGACGAGGAGTCGGCGGCGCGGGTGCGGGAGTGGGGCGGCCGGGGCAGGGGTGAGCCCGGGCCGCCCCCCGCGGTCAGCTCGGGCGACGCTTGGGCGCGTTGGCCTCGGTCAGTCCGGCGTCGCGCTCGACGTGCTCGCCGAGGACGGCATCGATCTGCGCCAGGACCTGCGGCTCGAGCGTCACGCCGGACGCGGCGACGTTTTCCTCCACCTGCTCCGGGCGGGAGGCGCCGATGATGGCCGCGGCGACGTTGCGGTTCTGCAGCACCCACGCGACGGCGAGCTGGGCCATCGACAGGCCGACCTCGTCGGCGATCGGCCGCAGCCCCTGGACCGCGGTGAGCAGGGCGTCGTCCTGGACCCGGCCCGCGATGGAGCCGCCGACCTCCTCGTGGGCGGCGCGGCTCCCTTCGGGCAGGGGCTGACCGGGCTGGTACTTGCCGGTGAGGACGCCCTGAGCGATCGGGCTCCACACGATCTGCGAGAGGCCGAGCTCCTCGCAGGTCGGGACGACCTCGCCCTCGATGACCCGCCAGATCATCGAGTACTGCGGCTGGCTCGAGATGAGGCGGATGCCGAGCTCGCTTGCCAGCCGGTGGCCCTCGCGGATCTGCTCGGCGGTCCACTCGCTGACGCCGATGTAGAGCGCCTTGCCCTGCCGCACGACGTCGGCGAAGGCCTGCATCGTCTCCTCGAGCGGCGTCTCGGTGTCGAAGCGGTGCGCCTGGTAGAGGTCGACGTAGTCGGTCTGCAGGCGGCGCAGCGACCCGTCGATCGACTCGCGGATGTGCTTGGCCGACAGGCCGGAGTCGTTGTGACCGCCCGGTCCGGTTGGCCAGTAGACCTTGGTGAGGATCTCGAGCGACTCGCGGCGCTCGCCCTTGAGGGCTTCGCCGAGGACGCTCTCCGCCTTGGTGTTGGCGTAGACGTCGGCCGTGTCGAAGGTCGAGATGCCGTGGTCGAGCGCCGCTCGCACGCAGGCGGTCGCGGCGTCGGCCTCGACCTGCGAGCCGTGGGTGAGCCAGTTGCCGTAGGCGATCTCGCTGATCTTGAGACCGCTGTTGCCGAGGTATCGGTACTCCATGAGGCTCACGCTACGCCCGGTCAGGGCGTGACGTTGAGCCGCCCGAGGACGACCTGCGCGATGCCCTCGTCGCCGGTGACCTGCACGTCCGCCTGCTCCGGGTCGATCCGGCCGCCGGTGAGCAGCAGCCACGTGGCGTCGTCCATCGCGAGGGTGACGTCGCTCCCTTCGCTCGGGTCGAAGGGAGCAGCCCTCCCGTCGTCGCCGACCCGGGCAGCGAGCACCCGGCCCTGCGGGCCGGAGATCTCGGCGACGACGGCGGTGCCGACGGGCAGCCGGCGCAGCGCCACGGGGAAGGCGCGCGTCATGATGCCGGCGACGTGCGCGGCCCCGACGCCGGTCGTCGTCAGGGCGCGGCCGGTCGCCCGGCGGATGTCCTGCTCGTGCACCCACAGGTCGATCGGGCGGTTGCGCAGCCAGGTGCCGAGGTCCCACCCGAGCTCACCGGCGAAGCCGGGCGCCAGCGCCTTGGGGTCGGACAGGTCGAGGCCGGCGAGCGCCTCCCGGCGACGGGCACACGCGATCTCGAACTCGTCGAGCAGCGTTGCGGCAGAGCGCCCACGGCGCGCGACGACGCCCGCCTCGGTGATGTCCGTGGGCATCGGCTGGTTGGCCGCCGCCTCGACGTCCACGCGCCCGCCGTCGGGCTGCGGCATGCCCGCCGCCTCGGACTCGAGGTGCGCGAGGTGGGCGAGCACGTCCTGGACGGTCCAGCCCGGCAGCGCCGGCCGGTCCCAGTCGTCGTCGCCGAGGTCGCGCAGGACGGCGAGGAGGTCCTGGGAGGCCTGCTCCCAGAGGTCGAGCGGGTCAGGTCGCGTCATGGCCTCACCCTAGGGGTCGATGGGGAGGCCTCCCCATCGACCGGGGCCCGCCCCGGCTCGTACGTCGACGTCACGGGGGTCGAGATAGCGTCCACGCACCATGCTGACACTGCCCCCCGCCCCCGCCCGAGCACACCGCGTCCTGGCGGGCCTCGCCCTCGCCGTGGCGTTGACGGCCTGCGGGGCGGATGCCCCCACGAGCACCACCAGCACGACAGCCCAGAGCAGCACGAGCCCAGGAGGCACGGACATGAAGGACCAGATCGCCACGGCGTTGGAGGACGTGAGCCCGTCGATCGCCCGTGCGGTGCGGGCGGAGGGCACCACCGCGACCCCGGTCGATCCGGCGGCACTCGCTGACTGGCAGGTCGTCGACGTGCTCAGCCGCGGGGGTGCGCACCCGCAGCGATGGTTCATCGGGGTCAAGGGCGAAGGGAGCGAGGTCGTCGTCCTCAGCGGCTTCCCCGAGCGGTGGAGCCGGGTGGCCGAGGGCGCGCAGGTTACCAGCGCCGACCAGGCCGTCGAGCTCGCCACGGTCCACGCGGACGCCACCCGCGACATGACGAAGGGCTACACCCGCATCGAGGCCGTCGACGACATCCGCTTCCTGCCGAAGCCCTCGCCCGAGCAGACCGACCGCATCGCCGCCATCACCCGCGACCACGACGTCACCCCCGCGAAGGCCACCGGTCAGGGGCCGTGGGAGGTGCGGCTGTGGACCGTCACCGACGGTGACCTCGTCCGCCACGACGTCCGGGTGGCGACCGACGGGTCCATCACGGACACCCCCGAGGTCGTCGAGCGCGACCTGCCCGTCCCGATCGCCCGGTAGGGCCGGCGCCCGGGTGGGATAATCGGGCGGTGACCACGGACCGACCGGACAGCTCCCCCCTTCGCGCTGTGCTGCTGGGATGCGGTGATCTCGGGATCCGCGTCGGCACCGCGCTCCATGCGAAGGGGGTGGACGTCACCGGGGTGCGTCGCACCGTCGCGGCCCTGCCGCCGCACATCCGGGGCGTGGCCGCTGACCTGGTGGCCGGCGACGTGCCCGACCTGCCGGCGGACCTCCTCGTCATCACGATGACCCCGGACCGGCGCGATCCGGCCGGTTATCGCACCACCTATGTCGAGGCGGTGCGTCGGGGCCTGGACGCGGTGCTGCGAGGCGGCACTCCTCGACGGGCCGTGCTCGTGTCGTCGACGAGCGTCTACGGCGACCTCGAGGGAGAGCTCGACGAGACGACCGCCGTTGCGCCGCAGGCGGATCGGCCGCAGATCCTCCTCGAGTCGGAGGCGCTCTTCCACGCGGCCCTCCCCCACGGCACGGTGCTGCGTCTCAGCGGTCTCTACGGGCGGCCCGGCAGCCGGCTCGTGCAGCGGGTGCAGGCCGGCGACAACCCCGACCCCGGGCGCTGGACCAACCGGATCCACCGCGAGGACGCCGCCGCCGTGATCACCCACCTGCTGACGATGGCCGCGGACCCGGCAGACCTCTACGTCGGCACCGACGACGAGCCGGCGCTCGCCGGCGACGTGCGCGACCTCGTGGCCGACGAGCTGGGGGTCCCGCGGCCCGAGCCCACCGGGATGCTCGAGCCGACGGGCCGGCGCCTGCTCAACGCGCGCCTGCGGGCGACGGGTGTGGAGCTGCGGTACCCGACCTATCGCGAGGGGTACCGGGCGATCCTGCGGCAGCAGGGCTGACGACGATCAGCCGCCCTCGCCGGCGTCCTCGCGGACGTCCTGCCACTGGTCGGCGTAGTACTCCTCGTAGCCCTCACCGGTGGTCGAGGTCTCGAACTCGACGGCTCCGTCCTCGCCCGCCACGAACATCTCACGCACCCGCTCGCGCCCCGCGGCGTCGGCCTCCTCGGGCGTCTTGCCCGCGTCGATCGCCTCGGTGTAAGCCGTGTCGTAGTTGACCTCGGTGGTGGACCGCTCGATCGGGTAGCCACGCATGCGCATCTCCTTGTCGTAGTAGATGCCCTCCGTCGTGGCGTCGACCTCGTTGTCGATCTGACTCCGGACGTAGTCCTCCTGCGACACCTTGGTCGCGTCGGCACGAGTGCCCTCGGCGTCCCACTGGGCGTGGCTCGCCTCGTGGATCGCCGACGAGCCGTCCGCCGAGCTCGCGATGTACATCGTGTTGCTCTCGGGGTCGTAGTAGGTGCCCGAGCCCTCGGCCGGCGCCAGCGTGACGTCGTTGTCCGTCATCCACTGGAGGGTCTCGCGGCCACGCGGCGAGGCCATCAGCTCCTGGACCAAGGGGTCGTCGGGGTCGGCTCCCGCGGGGAGGGTGACGCCGTCGACGCCGGGGTCCTCGGGTCGCTTGTCCTCGGGGACCTCCGTCACGGGGTCCTCGCCCCACAGCCCCACGCTCTCGAGAACGCCTCGCATCCGGTCGAACACGCTGCCCGGGCGCTCCATGGGACCGTCGCCGTCACGGTGCGGCTCGGGAGAGCCGTCGGTCGCGGCGCTGCTGGGCCCCGGACCGCCCGAGCCCGCGCCGCCTCCGCCACCCGAGCGGCTGCTCGTCCGCTCCTGGTCGGCGGCCTGGCGCTGCAGCTCCTGCTCGAGGCGGCTGAGCATGTCGGCGGCGGCGTCGATCCTGGGCCGGGCCGCGCTCCACTCGGCGGCGAAGTGCTCCATGTCCGGGCCCATCCACGACTCCGCGAGGACGGTCACGAGCTGGCTGCCGGTGACCCCCACGGTGCGGGTCGCATGGGCGTTGGCGCGCAGACCACCCGCGATCTGGTCGAGTCGCGTGGTGTCGGCGCCTTCGCTGACCGGTGCCATGTCCTCCCCTTCGTCGCCGGGCCGTCGCCCTGTGCAGCCCTGTGTCACCGACCCTACGGAGGCGGCAGGCCGGCTGCGATGGGGAGGGCTCCCCTCCATAGGCTGACCGCATGGATCTGCAGGAGATGCTCGACCAGGCCGCGACCGGCGACGTCCACGTCGACGACAACCCGGTCGACGTCCAAGGCCACGCCGGTGGTCCCCGCGCCCGAGGGGCTCTTCGCCGAGGGGCAGCCGTTGCACTGCATGGCCCTGCACGACGAGCCGCTCGGCGAGGTCGCCCGCAAGCTCGCGACGACCGACCTCAAGGTCGTCTACACGCTCCCGGAGACCGACTCCGCGTCCGGCAAGCGGGAGCGGTGGACCCAGGCGCGGGCCGCGGCCGACACGACGATGAAGGTCTCGGAGGTCATGGAGCGGGACTCCTCCACCATCGAGGTCTACTTCTGGTCCAAGGACAACCCGGACTTCCAGCCGCAGCTGCTGAAGGACGACTTCGACCGACGCTGTCCCGCCCCGCGCTGACCTCCGAGCCGGTCCGGGCCGCTCGATCGGGTCAGGAGGGCAGCGCCTCGCCCGTGCTCGCGGAGAAGAGGTGCAGCCGGTCCTGCTGGATCCGCAGGTGGACCAGGCTGCCCTTCTCCGGGACGCTGCGCGGCGGGACCTTGGCGACGAGGTGCGGCGCGTGGAGCTCGCCGCCCACGAGGTTGCCGTAGAGGAAGGCCTCGGAGCCCAGCTCCTCGGCGACGAGCACCTCGATGGCCAGCGCGCCCTCGGTGCCCTGGCTCACCACCTCGACGGCCTCGGGGCGGAAGCCGAGCACGACCTCGTCCTCGGTGAGGGCCGCGATGGTCGCGCGGGACAGCGGGACCCTGGCGCCTCCCACGACCGCCGCGCCGTCGGTGACGCGGAAAGTCCCGAGGTTCATCGCCGGGGACCCGATGAAGCCGGCGACGAAGGCATTGGTCGGACGGTCGTAGAGCTCGAGCGGCGAGGCCGCCTGCTGCAGGACGCCGTCCTTGAGCACCGCGACGCGGTCGCCCATCGTCATCGCCTCGACCTGGTCGTGCGTGACGTAGACGGTCGTGACGCCGAGGCGCTGCTGGAGCGCCGCGATCTGCGTGCGGGTCTGGACGCGAAGCTTGGCGTCGAGGTTCGACAGCGGCTCGTCCATGAGGAAGACCTGCGGCTCGCGGACGATCGCCCGGCCCATCGCGACGCGCTGGCGCTGACCGCCGGAGAGGGCGGCCGGCTTGCGGTCGAGCAGGGGCTCGAGGTCGAGCACCTTTGCGGCCTCGGCGACGCGCGAGCGGATCTCGGACTTCGACACGCGAGCGATCTTCAGGGCGAAGCCCATGTTCTCCCCGACGGTGAGGTGCGGGTAGAGCGCATAGCTCTGGAAGACCATGGCGATGTCGCGGTCCTTCGGCGGCAGGTGCGTCACGTCCCGACCACCGACGTGGATCGAGCCGGAGGTCACGTCCTCGAGCCCGGCGAGCATGCGCAGGCTCGTGGACTTGCCGCACCCGGAGGGGCCGACGAGGACGAGGAACTCACCGGGGTCGATGTCGAGGCTGAGAGCGTCGACGGCGGGCGTGGTCGAGCCGGGGTAGACCCGGCTGGCGGAGTCGAAGAGGACGGGGGTGGACATCGGGGCTCCTATCCCTTGGTCCCACCAGCGGTGAGGCCGGCGACAAGGTGTTTCTGGGCGAAGTAGAAGACGAGCGACGCGGGGACCATGATGAGCACCGCTCCAGCGGTGAGCAGGTCCCACTGCGGGTTGTACTGCGGCACGAACTGCTGGAGCCCCGCACCGAGGGTCAGCTTCGAGTCGCTCAGCGTGAAGGCGATGGCGTAGGCCACCTCGCCCCACGCGGTGAGGAAGGTGTAGAAGGCGGTCACGGCCAGCCCCGGCCTGGCGAGCGGCAGGACGACGTGCCAGAAGGTCGCGAAGGGGCCCAGGCCGTCGAGAGCCGCTGCCTCGTCGAGGTCGCGGGGGATCGTGTCGAAGTACCCCCGGAGCATCCAGGTGCAGAAGGGGACGGCGACCGAGCAGTAGGCGATGACGAGCGACAGCTTGGTGTCGATGAGCCCGAGGTTGGCCATGATCGTGTAGATCGGCACGATGAGAATCGCGACGGGGAACATCTGCGTCACGAGGAAGAGCCACATGAGCCCGCGCTTGCCGGGGAAGTTGAAGCGGCTCAACGCGTACCCGGCGGTGGCGGACATCGCCATGCCGAAGACCATCGTCAGCCCGGCCACGACGATCGAGTTGAGGAACCACGTCGGGAAGCTCGTCTCGAGGAGCACGCGGCGGTAGTTGTCGAGGCTCGGCTGGTCGAAGAGGGTGATCCGGCTCGACTGGATGGCGCTCCTCGGCTTGAGCGAGGACAGGAAGACCCAGACGACGGGGAAGAGCGCGATGACGGTGGCGGTGATGAGGGTGGCGTGCAGCGCGATCGATGCACCGACGCTCCGCTGCCCGCGACCGCGGGGACGACGACTCACCAGACCTCTCCCTTCTTGCTGAGGATGCGGCGGTAGATGCCGGCGTAGACGATGAGCATCGAGAGGATGAGCACGCCATAGGTCGCCGCGAGCGAGTAGTTGCGCAGGCCCTCGAAGGCCGCGCGGAAGGCCCCGGTCAC
Source organism: Janibacter sp. CFPM2_SD2 (assembly GCF_057364645.1). Classification (NCBI taxonomy): domain Bacteria; kingdom Bacillati; phylum Actinomycetota; class Actinomycetes; order Micrococcales; family Intrasporangiaceae; genus Janibacter; species Janibacter sp. CFPM2_SD2. The sequence continues at coordinate 5,340 of NZ_JBNFOF010000024.1, read as the reverse complement.
GAGGATCTCGGTCTCGCCGGCGGGCTCTCCACCGGTGACGAAGAAGATGATCGGGAACATGTTGAAGGTCCAGATGGTGCCGAGCAGGACGACCGTCGAGCTGACGGGTCGCAGGCCGGGCAGGGTCACGTGGCGGAAGCGCTGCCACGGCGTGGCTCCGTCCATCTCGGCCGCCTCGTAGAGGTCGGCGGGGATGGACTGCAGCCCGCCGAGCAGGGCGACCATCATGAAGGGGACACCGAGCCAGACATTGGTGACGATGGCGGCGAACATCGCGGTCCAGCGGTGGTTGAACCAGTCCACGGGGTCGAGCCCGACGCCGCTCAGCGTGGAGTTGATGATCCCGAAGCGCGGGTTGAAGAGGAACTTCCACGCGAAGGCGCTGACGAAGGCGGGCACGGCCCACGGGACGATGAGCAGCACGCGGTAGAGCGAGCGCCCGCGGAAGTTGCGGTTGAGCAGGACGGCGAGACCGAGTCCGACGAGGTAGTGCAGGGCGACGCACGAGGCGGTCCACACGACGGTGTTGACGAAGAGCATCCAGAAGTTGCCTTGGCCGCCGGTGAGGAGCTCGACGTAGTTGTGCAGACCGACCCAGTGCGCCCCGTCAGGGTTGTCGACGCACTCCTGGCCGCCGCCGAGCGTCTTCGTGCAGACGACGTCGCGGTTGTTGGACTCGTTGAGGTTCGTGAAGGACTGGTAGATGCCCTGCAGCAGCGGGGCGATGACGAGCACCCCGAGAACGAGGACGGTGGGCAGGACCATCGCCCACGCGTACCAGTGCTTGTCGAGGAGCTGACGGACCCGGCCCCGAGGGGCGGAGCCCGACTCGAGGTCGGGCTCCGCGGTGATCGACGAGGTCACGGCAGCTCGTACTCCGGGACGACGTCGGACTTGTACGTCTTCGCCGTCGCGTCGAGCGTGCTCGAGACGTCGTCGCCCTTGACGAGGGTCTTCGTCGCCATCGCGTCGAGCGGCGTGAAGAAGAGGCCGCCCTCGGGGATCCACGGGCGGGGCTTGGAGACCTTGAGCGGCTCCTCCCATGCCGTCACCTGCGCGTTGTCCTTGACGAGCTCGTAGGCCTTCTCGCTCGTCGGCAGCAGGCCGAGCTCGTCGGCGATGTAGGCCTGCGACTCCGGCGAGCTCATGTACTCGATGAAGGCGGTGGCCGCGTCGGCCTTCTTCTCGTCCAGGCCCGAGTAGACGACGTAGTTGTGACCGCCCACGGGGGAGCCGGCCCCCTTCGAGCCAGCCGGGACCGGGGCGACGCCGAGGTTCTTCGTGCCTCCGAAGCCCGGGTCCTTGGTGATGTTCGCGACCTCCCACGGACCGTTCATGATCATCCCGACCTTGCCCTCCTTGAAGAGGGTCATCATCGTCCCGTAGGCGTCGTTGGCGTCCGGCTTCGGCGCCGCGCCGGAGTCGATGAGGTCGACGGCGGTCTTGATGCCCGCCTTGTTCTCGTCCGACCCCACGAGGATCTGCTTCTTCTCCTCGTCGACGAGGTCACCCCCTTCGCCGTACATGAAGGGGAGCACGAAGTACCCGGCGCTGTTGAGGTAGATGCCGTCGACACCGGCCTTGTCCTTGAGCTTCTTCGAGGCCTCCTCGACCTCCTGCCAGGTGGTCGGGGGCTTGTTGATGCCCGCCTCCTTGAAGAGCTTCTTGTTGTACATGAGGCCGAGCGTGTCGGTGACCTGCGGGACGCCGTAGGTCTTGCCCTTGTAGACGTTCGAGGACAGCGGCGTCTCGAGGAAGTCCTTGTCCTCGAGCAGGGAGGTGCCGTCGAGGGCGTAGAGGTGGCCGGCGGCGGCGAACTCCGGGACCCAGGCGACCTCGGCCCGCATGACGTCCGGTGCGCCCTCCCCGGCCTCGGCCGCGGTCTTGAACTTGTTCTGCGCGTCGGCGAAGGGGACGGACTGGTACTTGATCTTGACGTTCGGGTACTTCTTGTTGAAGCGCTTGATGAGGTCCTTGAAGACCGGCGCCTCGTTGGTGGGGTCTGAGGTGTCCCACCACGTCAGCTCGGCCTTGAGCGTGGCCGGGTCGACCTCGGCCTGGCTCTTCGACGACGAGTCGCTCCCGCTGGTGCCGCTCCCACCGCAGGCGGTGAGGGCGAGGGCGAGAGCGCCGGCAGCAGCGGTGATGCCGGGCAACGAACGACGCATGGCGTGCTCCTTGGAGAGGTGGCGAAGGGTGAACCCGTGAAGGGCGTATCGGAACCTAGCAAGGTCTTGCATGAATTGGAAGACCTTGCGCAAGTCGTGAAAGAGATGTTCGATGCACCCATGGGCACCCTGTCGAACATCGCCGCTCAGGCCGGCGTCAGCGAGGCAACCGTCAGTCGCGTGCTCAACGACAAGTCGGGGGTGAGCGAGTCGTCGCGGCAGTCGGTGCTCACCGCGCTCGACATCCTCGGCTTCGAGCGGCCGGCCAAGCTGCGTCGCAGGAGCGGTGGCCTCGTCGGGCTCGTCGTCCCGGAGCTCGACAACCCGGTCTTCCCCGCCTTCGCCCAGGTCATCGAGGACGGCCTCGCCCGGCGCCGGTACACGCCCGTGCTCTGCACCCAGTCGCCCGGCGGCATCTCGGAGGACGAGTACGTCGAGTCGCTCCTCGACCACGGCGTCGCCGGCATCATCTTCGTCTCGGGGCGGCACGCGGACACGACGGCCGACCACGAGCGCTACCGCAGCCTCGTCGCGCGCGGGATGCCCGTCGCCTTCATCAACGGCTTCGTCGACGACATCGACGTCCCCTTCTTCTCGACCGACGACGAGGACGCGATGGCGCTCGCGGTCGCGCACCTCGCGCAGCTCGGGCACCGTCGCATCGGGCTCGCTACGGGGCCGCGGCGCTTCGTGCCCTCGATCCGCAAGCTCGCCGGCTTCACCAGCGCTCTGCAGCGGCACCTCGGACTGTCCGCGGAGGAGGCCTCCGAGTGGGTCGACGAGGGACTCTTCACCGTCGAGGGCGGCGCCGCCGCCGCCCGGAGCCTCGTCGAGCGCGGCGCCACCGGGCTCGTGTGCGCCTCCGACCTCATGGCGATCGGCGCCATCCGCGAGGTGCGCGACATGGGCCTCTCGGTCCCCGAGGACGTCTCGGTCGTCGGCTTCGACGACTCGACGATGGTCGGCTTCCTCGACCCTCCGCTCACGACCGTCCGGCAACCGGTCCAGGGGCTCGGCGCGGCGGCGGTCGCCGCCCTCTCCGACGCGATCGGTGGCGAGCCGATCCCGGCCAAGGAGTACATGTTCAAGCCCGAGCTCGTCGTCCGGGCGTCCACCGCGGCCGCGCCGGCCAGGAGCTGACCCGGTCGAGATCGACCGGGCGGGCCTGTGCCAAGGTGTCGCCCATGTCTGACTTCGCTCCCGGGCCCACCGGCACCGACGAGGTGCTCTTCGCCGTCGAGGGGTCCCTCGGCAGGGTGCTGCTCAACCGCCCTCGGGCCATCAACTCGCTGACCCGCGACATGGTGCGCGCGATGTCCGAGCGGCTCGTGGCGTGGGCCGACGACGACGCCGTCGCCGCGGTCTCCCTCGAGGGCGCGGGAAAGCGCGGGCTGTGTGCGGGCGCGACGTGCGCCAGGTGCGGGAGGCGCACCTCGCGGGCACCAGTGGGGGAGTGGACTTCTGGGCCGACGAGTACTCGCTCGACGCGCAGATCGCCGAGTACCCCAAGCCCGTCATCGCCGTCATGGACGGCATCGTCATGGGCGGCGGGCTCGGCATCTCGATGTTTGCCACGGCGCGCTGGGCCACCGAGCGGTCGCGGATCGCGATGCCCGAGACCGTCATCGGCTTCTTCCCCGACGTCGCCGCGACCTACCGGCTCTCGCGCGCCCCGGGCGAGACGGGCACGCACGTCGCGCTCACCGGCACGACCGTGACGGGCGCCGACGCCGTCCACCTCGGCCTCGCCGACGCCGTCGTCGACTCCGCCCGTGTACCCGAGCTGCTCGCGGCCGTCGCTGCCGGTGGCCCGGTCGAGCCGGTCCCCTCCGGTGCGACGAAGGGGGACGGCTCGGCGATCCGCTCCGCCCAGCCGTGGATCGACGAGTGCTATGCCGGCGACGACGCCGCGGCCGTCGTCGAGCGACTCCGCGCGCACCCGGACCCGGCGGCCCGTGCTGCCGGTGAGGAGATCTCCCTTCGCTCCCCGCTGTCGGTGGCCGTGACGCTGGAGGCGCTGCGCCGGGCCGCCGACGCGGGCTCCGTGCGCGAGGTGCTCGCGACGGACACCGTCATCGCGCGCGGGATGCTCGCCCGGCCCGACTTCAGCGAAGGGGTGCGCGCCCAGCTCGTCGACCGCGACCGGCAGCCGCGGTGGGAGCACGCGTCCGTCGCGGAGGTGCCGCGCTCCCAGGTGCTGGACGTCTTCTCGGGTTAGGTTTGTCCCGTCCGTAGGATGATCTCCTACACGATCGATGGGACTGGTGCCGGATGATTCGGCTGGACGGCGTGACCAAGCAGTACCCCGACGGCACGGTCGCCGTCGACGACCTGAGCCTCACCGCGCCGGACCGGGCGATCACCGTCCTCGTCGGCCCCTCCGGGTGCGGCAAGACCACCACCCTGCGGATGGTCAACCGAATGATCGAGCCGACCGCGGGGTCGGTGACGATCGACGGCCAGGACGTCCTGGCGATGGACGCCGCGCAGCTGCGCCGGGGCATCGGCTACGTCATCCAGCACGGTGGCCTCTTCCCGCACCACACGGTCGAGCGCAATGTCGCGGCCGTCCCGCTCCTGCTCGGCACCGCGAAGAAGACCGCGATCTCCCGGGCCCGTGAGCTGCTCGAGCTCGTCGGTCTCGACCCGGCCCTCGGCCGGCGCTACCCCAGCCAGTTGTCGGGCGGCCAGCAGCAGCGCGTCGGGGTCGCCCGCGCGCTCGCCGCCGACCCGCCGGTGATGCTCATGGACGAACCCTTCAGCGCCGTCGACCCCGTGGTCCGCGAGCAGCTGCAGGACGAGTTCCTGCGGCTGCAGGGCGAGCTCGGCAAGACGATCGTCATGGTCACCCACGACATCGACGAGGCGATCAAGCTCGGCGACCACGTCGCCGTGCTGCGTGTCGGTGGGCGGATCGCCCAGCTGGCCCGACCGCACGAGCTGCTCGCCCACCCGGCCGACGGCTTCGTCGCCGACTTCCTGGGACGCGACCGCGGGTACCGCGCGCTGGGCTTCGAGCGGGCGAGCATCCCGCTGCACGACGAGCCGACCGTGGCGCTGGGCTCGGGTGTCGGCGACGCGGCCGCCCGCGCCGGCAGCGACGGGTGGGTGCTCGTCGTCGACGACCGCACGCCACCCCCAGGGCTGGGCGCGACCGGCGACCTCGGGTGAC